>NZ_JBSFNS010000002.1:0-216663 GCF_053587275.1 Amycolatopsis sp. NPDC003676 | reverse complement strand
GAGCCCGCCGGCGTGGTCGAGATCGAGGTGGGTGAGGACGATGTCGCGGACGTCGGCCGGATCGAAGCCCAGCGCACGGATGCGGCTCAGCGCGGTTTCGCTTTCGTCGGTCATCGGGTTCGACGTCCGCAAGAAGCGCGGGCCGAGCCAACGTGCGGCATCGGTGACGGTGGGCGAACCCATTCCGGTCTCGATGAGGGTCAATCCGGTGCCGGTTTCGACCAGCATGCAGTGGCACACAAGGGTGGCGCGGCGCAGTAGGCCGGGCTTTCCGTCGACGAGCTTTCCGCCGATCGGACGCATGGTGCCGCAGTTGAAGTGGTGTACGCGCATTAGGCGAACTCCCGTTCGACAGTGGTGTGCAGGTGGGCGGCGACGGCTTGCAGCGGCGCGGTGTCCCGTCGGGTGCGTGCGAGCAGCAACGCGCCTTCGATCGCGGAAAGCACAATGGTCGCCAGGGAATCAGCGCGATCCTCGGCGAGGCCGCGCTCGGTGAAGTAAGCGGAAATACCGCGCAGCCAGCCTTCGTAACCCTGGTCGCAAGCGGCGCGGATTGGCTCGCTGTCGGCGGCTTCCAGTGCGACTGTCGCGATTGGACAGCCGCAGCGAAAGTCTGATTCGGACAGTGAGGCGGCCAGGGCGGCCACGATGAGGTCGATGGCGGTAGCCGGATCCGGTGCGGCAGCGGTGATTTCGCGGAACTGCCCGGCCAATCGCTCCCCGGAAAGCTGTACCGCCTCGGCAGCCAGCTGTTCCTTGCCGCCGGGGAAGTGGAAGTACAGCGAACCCTTCGGGGCCCGGCTTTCGGACACGAGCTGCGTCATCCCGGTGGCGTGGTAGCCCTGGGTGCGAAACAGCTCAGCCGCCGATTCGAGCATCCGGCGGCGCGTGTCGGTGCGGTTGACCATGCGCCCACCGTAGCTCAAACTATGACGACCGGTCTAGTTAGTTTCGAGCTCGGTTAGTTTCGAGCGCTGCCCGCCTGGCGCGGCCGATCGGTAACCTCAGCGCCATGGCGAACCCCACCGGAGAGCAGTTCGAGATCACCCGCGGCAACGCGCGCGCAGTCATCACCGAGATCGGTGCCGGCCTGCGCGCGTTCGAGATCAGCGGAGTGCCGTACGTCGAGACGTTCGCCGAGGACGAGAAGCCGCCGAAGGGGCTCGGGCAGGTGCTGCTGCCGTGGCCGAACCGGACCAAGGGCGGCAAGTGGGAGTTCGAGGGCGAAGAGCAGCAGCTGGAGATCACCGAGGAAGCGCGCGGCAACGCCATCCACGGCCTGACCCGGCACCTGGAATGGGAACTGCTGGAGCACGCCGAAACGTCGATCACGCTCGCTATCGACGTCGAGGTGCAGCCCGGTTGGCCGGTCCCGCTGCGCGCGACGATCACCTACGACCTGCAGCCGCGCGAGCTCGTCATCACGCACGAGATCCGCAACGAGGGGGAGAAGCCGATCGGCGTCGGCCTCGGGACCCACCCGTACTTCCGGATCGGCGACGCGCCCACCGACGAGCTGACCCTCACGCTGCCCGCCACGCGCGTCCGGCCGTACGAGGGCGATCAGCAGATGCCGTACGCGGATGAGCAAGACGTCGAGGGCACCGAATACGACTTCCGCCAGGGTCGCGTGCTGGAGAGCGTCGACCTGGATACCGCGTTCGGCGGGCTGGAGCTGGCGGCTGACGGCACCCACCACCACGTGCTGTCTCACGGCGACCGCCAGCTGGTGGTCTGGACCGGCCCGGACTTCCGCTGGGTGCAGGTGTTCACGCCAGACGACCTGACCGGCCGCGGCCGCGCGGTGGCGATCGAGCCGATGACCTGTCCGGCGGACGCGCTCAACACCCGCACCGACCTGATCGAACTGGAACCGGCCACGTCGTGGACGGGCAGCTGGGGGATCCGGGTCCCGTGAAACTCGAGCTGCTGACCGACGCCGATGCGGGCGAACTCCTGACCCTGCAGCAGGCGGCGTACGTCACCGAGGCGCGGGCGCACCAGAACTTCGACCTGCCGCCGTTGCTGGACACCCTCGACCACGTGCGCGCGGCCATCGCCGACCCGTCGATCACGGTCTGGGGTTTCCGCGACGGCGGCAGGCTGGTGGCGAGCGTGCGGATGCGAGTGGACGGTCGCGTCGGCGAGGTCGGCAGGCTCGTGGTGGCACCGGATCGGCAAGGCGAGGGACTCGGTACCGCGCTACTGGCGGCCGCGGAGGAGGCGACCCCGGCGGAGGTGACGGTGTTCCGGCTGTTCACCGGCGAGCGTTCGGCCGGGCCGCTCTATTTGTACCGAAAGCTCGGTTACCGCGAGACGCATCGCTCGCCGGAAGCGGACTATCAGTTGGTGCACCTGGAAAAACCCCGGATGCGCGAACCCGGGTGAGTTCGTTAGCGTGTCAAACTATGGCTTACAAGGCGATTGTCGGGGGCTATGTGGTCCCGGTCGGCGCCGCTCCGATCGAGGGCGGCACTGTGCTCATCGAAGACGGCCGGATCACCCAAGTCGGAGCTGAGGCCGACGTCGAGGTGCCGGAGGACGCGGAGCTGGTGGACGCGTCCGGCAGCTGGGTCCTGCCGGGATTCATCGACGCGCACGCGCACCTCGGCGTCCACGAGGACGGCGAAGGCTGGGCGGGCAACGACACCAACGAAATGACCGACCCGAACGGCGCGCGCTTCCGTGCGGTCGACGGGATCGACCCGTACGAACCGGGTTTCGACGACGCGCTGGCCGGCGGCGTCACGAGCGTGGTGATCAAGCCGGGGTCGGGCAACCCGATCGGCGGGCAGACCATCGGCGTCAAGACGTGGGGCCGGTCCATTCTGGACATGACGTTCGCCGAGCAGGTGAGCGTGAAGAGCGCGCTGGGCGAGAACCCGAAACGGGTGTACGGCGAGAAAAAGGTCACGCCGTCCACGAGGCTCGGCGTGGCCGCGATCCTGCGCGAGGCGTTCACGAAGGCGCGCAACTACCAGGCGAAGCGCGACCACACGCTGGCCGAGGGCAAGCCGTTCGAAACGGACCTGACGAACGAAACGCTGGCGAAGGTCCTGGACGGCGAGCTGTACTGGGACCAGCACGTGCACCGCGCCGACGACATGGTGACCGCGATCCGGCTCGCCGACGAATTCGGCTACAAACTGGTGATCAACCACGGCACCGAAGGCCACCTGATCGCGGACCTGCTGGCCGAACGCGACGTCCCGGTGATCCTCGGCCCGCTGTTCACCACGAAGTCCAAGGTGGAACTGCGCAACCGCACGCTGCGCTCGGCGGGGATCCTCGCGCGGGCCGGGGTGAAGATCGCGATCACCACGGACCACCCGGTGATCCCGATCAATTTCCTGGTGTACCAAGCCGCTTTGGCGGTGAAGGACGGCCTGGACCCGGAGACCGCTTTGAAGGCCCTGACGCTGCACCCGGCGCAGATGCTCGGCCTGGACGACCGGATCGGCACCTTGACGCCCGGTTTGGACGCGGACGTGGTCGTGTGGTCGGGCGACCCGCTGGACGTGATGAACCGCGCGATGCGCGTGTTCGTGCGGGGCCAGGAGGTCTATCACTTCGACGAGGCGACCGGCGAGGGCGTGTCGAAGGATCGGCGGTACCGGGAAACTCGCTGATGCCTTGGTTGAGGCGGCCCGGGCGGCCGCCTCAATCGAGCAGCGCGGCGAGGTCGATTTCCGCGGGGAATGGCTCTGTGGTGCGGAATTTCCCGGTGACGGCGGGGGCGTCCTGGTAGCCGAGGTCTCCGGCTTGGTGGCAGGCGACGAGGGAGATCGGGTCGTCGAGGTCGAGGATCCAGTAGAACGGGATTCCGGCGTCGGAGTACTCCCTGTGCTTCGTGACGTAGTCGGTGCGCTTCGAATCCGGCGTCGCGACCTCGACCACCAGGACGAGATCTTCGGCCCGCAGGATGTCTTCTTCGGGAGTCCGGGCGATCACGTCGGCCGTGGTGACCAGGAGATCGGGGCATCGGGAGAAACCCGGTGCCCCGTCCGGCGCGAGACCGAGATCGATATCGACGCGCGGCACCAAGCAGAACTCGTCCGAAAGCTGATCGTGCAGTTGAAAGGCAAGCTCGTACGTCGCGCGGTTGTGGCATGCGCCCGGTGACGGTGAGAAGACCAGACGGCCTTCGACGAGTTCGGTAAAACCCGGCTCGACCTCGCCGAGCGCGAGGTAGTCCTTGATCGAGAGCAGTTGCCGCGGCAGTGTCCTGGTGTCCATGCCGCTCACGGTAAGCGAGGGGTACGACACTTTCCGCCAACACAGTCCGCCAAGAACGCCCGCAACCCCCGCGCCACCCGACCGGTGACCGCCGCGAAATCCTCCGACAGCCAAGCCCCGTCCCCCTGCGCGAGCAGTTCGAAAACCTGCGCGTTCGACCCCGCCTCAGGCACCCCGTTCGACTCCATCGCCGCGCGATGCTCCTCGGTCGAGATCTGCCGGTACTCCACCGGGCGGCCGGTCACCGAAGCCCATTCCCGAGCCACATCCGCGAACGTGACCAACTCCGGTCCAGTCAGCAGATACGTCCGCCCGGCATGCGCCGCCGGATCAGTCGCGATCGCCGCAGCCGCCGCGGCGACGTCGCGGGCGTCGATCATCCCGATCCGGCCGTCGCCCGCGGAGCTCGAAAAGCCGCCGGTCGCAGCGATCTCCGGCGCGAGAGCCAGCAGATTCTGCATGAAGAAGTTCGGTGCGAGCAGCGTGTACGCCATCCCCGACGCCTTGAGGTGCGCGTCGATCCGCGCGTGCTCCCGCCGCCGCGCGACGGGTGAATCGGCGACAGCCTTGTGGTTGGTGACCCGCACGACGTATCGCACCCCGTTCGCGACCGCGCGATCGAGCAACGTGATCTGCGAAGCCACCGCAGGCCCGATCAACAACACAGTGTCGACCCCGCGCAGGGCCGCGTCGAGGGTGTCCGGGCGGTCGAAGTCTCCGACCACCTCGTCGGCACCGCCCGACGGGGTGCGGACGAGCGTCCGGGCCTCTCCGAGCAGCCGAACCGCCTCACTGCCGATTTTGCCAGTAGCACCAGTCACCAAGATCATGCGAAAGAGACTGCTCGCCACCGGTATCGTTTGTGAAGAAGGCACCTCGACGATCTATAGGTACCCAATGGATACCAAGTATGCGAAAGACTGCCCCTCGCGCACGGTGATGGACGTGCTGGCCAACAAGTGGACGCTCTACGCCCTCGGCCTGCTCCGCCAGCACGAACGCCCGCTGCGGTTCACCGAGCTGCGCCGCGGCGTCGAGGGAGTGACACAGAAATCGCTCACCCAGGTGCTGCGCAACCTCGAACGCGACGGGCTGGTCAGCCGCACGATCTACCCGACGATTCCACCGCGCGTGGAGTACGCGCTCACCGACCTCGGCAGGGACGTCGGCGCGTTGACCGGCGCGATCGCCGACTGGTCGAAAGCCAACGCGGGCCGCGTCCAAGCGGCCCGCGCGGCTTACGACGGCAGAAAAGACTAGGCGTTCTTCAGCGAACGCGCGATCACCATCCGCTGAATCTGGTTCGTCCCCTCGAAGATCTGCGGCACCTTCGCCTCCCGCATGTACCGCTCCACCGGGAAGTCCTTCGTGTACCCGGCACCGCCGAGCACCTGGACGGCGTCCGTCGTCACCTTCATCGCGCCGTCCGTCGCCACCAGCTTCGCGATCGACGACTGCCGCTGGAAGTCCAGGCCGCGGTCGCGTCGACGGGCGGCGTCCAGGTAGGTCGCACGAGCCGATTCGACCGTTGCCGCCATGTCCGCCAGCAGGAACTCCAAGCCCTGGAAGTCCGCGATCGGGCGTCCGAACTGCGTGCGCCCCTTCGCGTACTCCACGGCCTCGTCCAGCGCCGCCTGCGCCAGGCCCACCGCGCACGCGGCGATCCCGAGCCGACCCGAACTGAGCGACGACAAGGCGATCTTCAGGCCCGCGCCCTCGCCGCCAATAAGACGGTCAGCGGGGATCCGGGCGTCCTCGAACAGCATCTGCGCGGTGGGCGAGCCGGTGAGGCCCATCTTCCGTTCGCGTGGAGCTGCCGAGAGGCCGGGGGTCGACGAGTCGACCAGGAGACACGAGATGCCGTGTCCGCCGTCGTCGCTCGTGCGGACCATCGTCGTGTAGAAGTCCGCGACTCCGGCGTGGGTGATCCACGCTTTCGTGCCATTGACGACGTACTCGTCCTCGGAAAGCCGCGCGCGGGTGGACAGCGCGGCCGCGTCCGAGCCGGCCTGTGTTTCCGACAGGGCGTACGCGCCGAGCAGCGAGCCGCCCAGCATGTCCGGCAGCCAGCGGTCCTGCTGTTCTTCCGTGCCGTAATGCGCGAGCGCGTAGCAGGACATCGTGTGCACCGACAGCCCGACGCCGACGCTCATCCACGCGCCGGCGATCTCCTCCAGCGCCTGCAGGTAGACCTCGTACGGCTGCTCAGCCCCGCCCCAGCGCTCCGAGTACGGCAGGCCCAGCAGGCCGGACTTGCCCATCAGCGTGAACAGATCGCGCGGGAACTTCTCGGCCTCCTCGTCGGCCGAAGCGCGCGGTTTCAGCTCGTCACGGGCGATTTCCGTGACGAGCGCGAGCAGGTCTTCGGACTCCGGCGTCGGCAGCAGACGGTCGACCGGCATGGCTTCCTCCCAGAACGCGGCGGTACTGAAAACAGTACTAACGGCTGATTGAGAGTACCGTATGCGGAGCGGGACTGTCCCTGATCGGTAGGAGATAGTGACGTGATGTCCACCCCTGAAGCCCGTCGCCGTCCCACCGCGCGGCAGCAAGCCCTGCTGCGCGAGCTCGAGGCGTTGTTCCTGGCGGAGGGCTTCGCCGGCTTCACGCTCGACGATCTGGCCGCCCGGCTCCGCTGCTCGAAGTCGACGCTGTACGCGCTCGCGCCGAGCAAGGAGCAGCTCGCGGTCAAGGTCGTCGCGCACTTCTTCCGCGACGCCGCCGAACGCCTCGAGAAGCGGATCGCGGGCATCGACGACGCGCGCGAGCTGATCGGCGAGTACCTCTCCGGCGTCTCCGAGCACCTCAACCGGGCGTCGCCGGAGTTCATGGCCGACATCGCCGCGTTCGCGCCCGCCCGCGACACCTATCAGCTCAACAGCCGCGCCGCCGCGCGCCGGATCCGCGCGTTCATCGACAAGGGCGTCGCCGACGGAGTGTTCCGCGACGTGCACGCGCGGCTCGTGGCCGAAATGACCGGACTGATCATCGAGGGCATTCAGACCGGCGTACTCGGCCGCCGCACCGACGTGTCCGACGCGGAAGCGTTCACCGCGCTCGGCGAACTTCTGCTCGGCGGACTCGACAAGAACTGATTTGTCCGCATCGGGACAGGAATTGTCAGCATGAGTTCCTCTACACTCGCCGCTTGTGATCGTGGTGGGTGGAGAGGCGCTGGTCGACCTCGTTCCGGGTGAACCGCTGGATTCCACTGTGGACGGTGGGCTGCGCGCGCTGCTGCCGAGACTCGGCGGCGGACCGTACAACGTCGCGCTGGCCGCGGCCCGGCTCGGCGTGCCCGCGTCGTTCCTGTCCCGGGTTTCCACTGACCGGTTCGGCGTCGCGTTGGTGGATCGCCTTTCCGCGTCGAACGTCGACACTTCGTTGCTGCAGCGCGGCAACGAGCCGACGACGCTCGCCGTCGTCGCGCTCGACGAACGCGGCGCCGCGCAATACACGTTCTACGTCGAGGGAACCGCCGATCGGCTGGTCTCCGATCCTGGTGCGCTGCCGGAAGAAACCACCGCGCTGTCGCTCGGAACGCTCGGCATGGTGCTGGAACCCGGCGCCAGCGCCTACGAACAAATTCTGCGCCGGGAATCCGCGCGTGGGACGCTGACCGCGCTCGACCCGAACATCCGGGAGGCGCTCATCGCCGACCCGGCGGCTTATCGCGCGCGCTTCGCGTCGTGGCTGCCCGACGTCCGCCTGCTGAAAATCTCCGACGACGACGCCGCGTGGCTCACCGACGGAGCCGATCCGGTGGCCGCGGCGAAATCGTGGGTGGAGTCCGGTGTGGACGCCGTCGTGCTCACCCGGGGCGCGGACGGCTTGTCTGTGATCACTTCGGCTGGTGAGCTGGCCCACGTCGCGTCCCGCAAGGTCGCGGTGGCGGACACGATCGGCGCCGGCGACACCGTGCAAGGCGCGTTGCTGGCCTGGCTGCACCAGCGCACCGTGCGCGACCTGGCCGCACTCGACGCCGGCGCGTGGAACGAAGCGCTTGCTTATGCGGCGAAAGCGGCCTCGATCACGGTTTCCCGCAGCGGAGCGGAGCCGCCGACCGCGGCGGATATGGCGGCCACCGTGTGAACCTGGTCCCAATGGGGCCTTTTGGGGCAACGCAGCGAGTGCGGACTGACCCACCCTTCGACTAGCGTAGTGGTGAATTCATACCCAGCGGGTCGGTGTGCAGCGAGGCGCGTGTTTCCTCGCGTGAACACGTGGCTACTGCGGAACCCGCAGACGCCGCCGTCCCGTGCCCAACGTGAGAGGGACCTGCATGTCCGACGCGACGAATGCGGGGCAGTCCGGCGGCGAAACCGCGACGCTGCGCCTGCCGAACGGCGAGCACGAGTTCAAGGTCGTCAATCCGGTCGAGGGCGCGCCGGGTATCGAGCTGGGAAAGCTGCTGGCGCAGACCGGGTACATCACTTACGACCCCGGGTTCGTCAACACCGGCGCCGCGTCGTCGGCCATCACCTACATCGACGGTGATGCGGGCATCCTGCGCTACCGCGGCTACCCGATCGAGCAGCTGGCGGAGAAGTCCACCTTCATCGAGGTGTCCTACCTGCTCATCTACGGCGAGCTGCCGACCGAGGCCCAGCTGGCCGACTTCACCGAGAAGATCCAGCGGCACACCCTGCTGCACGAGGACCTCAAGGCGTTCTTCTCCGGCTTCCCGCGCGACGCGCACCCGATGCCGGTGCTGTCCAGCGCCGTGTCCGCGCTGTCGACCTTCTACCAGGACTCGCTGAACCCGTTCGACGAGCCCAACGTCGAGCTGTCCACCATCCGCCTGCTGGCGAAGGTGCCGACGCTCGCGGCGTACGCGTACAAGAAGTCCGTCGGCCAGCCGCTGCTGTACCCGGACAACTCGCTGGGCCTGGTCGAGAACTTCCTGCGGATGACCTTCGGCTTCCCGGCCGAGCCGTACGAGGTCGACCCGGACGTCGCGAAGGCGCTCGACCTGCTGTTCATCCTGCACGCCGACCACGAGCAGAACTGCTCGACCTCGACCGTGCGGCTCGTCGGCTCGTCCGAGGCGAACCTGTTCGCCAGCATCTCGGCGGGCATCAACGCGCTGTTCGGCCCGCTGCACGGCGGCGCGAACGCGGCGGTGCTGGAGATGCTCGAGGGCATCCGCGACGACGGCGGCGATGTCGCGACGTTCGTCAACCGCGTGAAGAACAAAGAAAAAGGTGTCAAGCTCATGGGCTTCGGGCACCGGGTCTACAAGAACTACGACCCGCGCGCGAAGATCATCAAGAACACCGCGGACGAGATCCTCGGCAAGCTCAAGGGCGGCGACCAGCTGCTCGACATCGCCAAGAAGCTCGAGGAAACCGCGCTTTCCGACGACTACTTCGTCGAGCGCAAGCTGTACCCGAACGTGGACTTCTACACCGGTCTGATCTACCGCGCGCTCGGGTTCCCGACGAAGTTCTTCACCGTGCTGTTCGCGCTCGGCCGGCTCCCCGGCTGGATCGCGCACTGGCGCGAGATGATCAACGACCCGCAGACGAAGATCGGCCGCCCGCGCCAGATCTACACCGGCTACGAGTCCCGGGACTACACCCCGATGTCGGAGCGCTGAGTCCCTGCTTGGTGAAACGCCCCGCCGTGCCTTCGCGCGGCGGGGCGTTTATCGTTGTGCGGCATGACGATGGAAGCGCCGGTCGTGCTGTGGTTCCGCCGGGATCTGCGATTGGCCGACCATGCCGCGCTCTTTGAGGCGGCCAAGCACAGCAAACACATCCTGGCGCTGTACGTGCTGGACGACCGGCTGCTCAAACCCGCCGGTTCGCCGCGGGTCGCGTTTCTGCTGAATTCCTTGCGGGAGCTGGACAAAGCGTTGTCCGGCCGATTGCTGGTGCGGTACGGCGATCCGGTGGCCGAGGTGGTCGCCGCCGCACGGGAGATCCGGGCGGCCGCGGTGCACGTCTCTGCGGATACCGCACCATATGGGCGTGAGCGCGACGAAGCTGTGGCTGCCGCGTTGGCAGAGCATCGGATTCAGTGGGTTGAGACGGGCTCTCCGTACGCCGTGACGCCAGGGCGGGTCACGAAGCCGGACGGTACCCCGTATCGGGTCTTCACTCCGTTCTATCGCGCTTGGGCACAGCACGGCTGGCCTCGTCCAGCGGACACCAACGTGTCTATTGTGGACTGGGTTAAGCCTTCTTCTTCGGCCTCGTTGCCGGAAGCTCCTGAGGTGGGCTGCTCGCTGCCGCCAGCCGGCGAGGAAGCCGCGCTGTCCGTGTGGCGTGACTTCCTCTCTGACGGTCTCGCTGATTATGCAGCTGAACGCGATCGGCCGGATCATGCTGGCACCACAAGGCTTTCTCCCTATCTGCGCTGGGGTGCGATTCATCCGCGGACGATGCTGGCCGACCTGGCGGGGAAGCGGTCCGAGGGAGCGCAGGCGTTGCGGTCCGAGCTGTGCTGGCGCGAGTTTCACGCTGACGTCCTGTGGAACCGGCCGGAAACCGCGCGGCAGAACTACGACCGCCGGTTTGACGGAATGCGTTACGACACCGGAAAAACCGCGCAGGAGATGTTCGCGCAGTGGCGCGAGGGGCGGACCGGTTACCCGATCGTCGACGCCGGAATGCGGCAGTTGCTGGCCGAGGGCTGGATGCACAACCGGGTCCGGATGATCGTGGCGAGTTTCCTGGTGAAAGACCTGCATTTGCCGTGGTGGTGGGGCGCGCGGCACTTCATGCGGCATCTGGTGGACGGCGATCTGGCGTCGAATCAGCTGAACTGGCAATGGGTCGCCGGCTCCGGGACTGATGCCGCGCCGTACTTCCGGATCTTCAACCCGACCACGCAGGGGCAGAAGTTCGACCCGGCGGGCGATTACGTGCGCCAGTATGTGCCGGAATTGCGTGGGGTGGAAGGGAAAGCGGTGCATGTGCTGAAGGAGCGTCCGGAGGGGTACCCGGAGCCGATCGTCGACCACGCGGAGGAACGGCAGGTCGCGTTGCAGCGGTACGGGGCGATCACGGGGTCTTAGGGTGGTGCGCCCGTTCGTGGCTTTCGGCGAGCGATAGGCCGCGTTGCCGTACCTCGATGATGGACCAGAATCGGGGGCACTTCAAGGGATCGCTGGCCGGGCACTGCCGCCCGTGTTCGAGTGCTTCGCGGGCTATCTCGATGCGGCGCTGTTGCTCGGTCAGTTCGGCGAGTTTGGCGTCGATCATTCCCTGGCGACCGGTTTGTTCGCCGGTCAGGAAACGGCCGATTTCGGACAGCGTGAAGCCGATTTCTTGAAAGAAGAGGAGCACGCCGACGTCTTTGACCGCGGACTCGGCGTAGCGCCGTCGGCCCGCTTCCCGTTCCGCCGGACGGACGAGACCGAGTTGGTCGTAGTAGCGGAGCGCACTCGTCGGCACGCCGGTGCGCTCGGCGAGTTCGCCAATGGACAACGTTGCAGTCATTTGACTTCAAGCGTACTCGAAGTGGTTCGCTCGCCCCATGAACGTTATGGAACGGGCACTGCGATGGTGGGGCCCGCGGGGCGGGATCGCGCAGTTTCACCGGCCAACCGGGGTTCCGGGACACATTGCCGGGTTGATCATGGGATGGCGTTCGTCGAACGTGACCCGCAATCGGTGGGCCGTGCGGGTGCTCGATATCCAGCCGTCCGAACGAGTCCTCGAACTCGGCTGCGGGCCGGGCGTGGCCGTCGCGGCGCTGGCTGACCGGGCGGCGCTCGTGGTCGGCGTCGACCACTCGTCGGTGGTGATTCGCCAAGCACAGCACCGAAATCGGGCAGCCATCCGGGCCGGGCGAGTGCGGCTGGTGTGCTCGTCGGTCGAGAATCTTTCGCTCGATGGGCCATTCGACGCCGCGCTGGCTGTCAACACGGTGGGCATGTGGCCGGAACCGGTTGCCCGGCTGCGGGAGCTCACCCGGTTGCTGCGGCCTGGCGGCCGCGTTGCCCTGGTATCTCAACCACGGCAGCCTGGTGTCACTTCGGCTGCGGTGGTCAAGGAGTTGACCGGATTGCTTACGGAGGCTGGCTTTTCCCGGCCCCGCACCGAAATACTCGACTTGGATCCGCCAGTCGTGTGTGTCCTGGCGTTCTCCGGCGATGACTGACTGACCTCACAGTACGGTGCGCACATACCGGCGTGCCTCGGGGATCGAGGTGAACAGGTACCGTGCCCTAACGACGTAACGCGTCCACCAGGCGCACCCGGCTGCCGACCCGCAGCACGCCATTCCGGTAGACCCGCGCACCCGCCCAGGTGACCACTGCGATCAGCGCGACTGTCAGCACCAGCGACAAAGCCACTTCCCAAGGTTCCACGGCACCCAGCGCGATCCGTGCGGGCATCAGGATCGGCGACAGCAACGGAATCAGCGAAACAACCCGCGTAGCCGTCCCATGCGGTGCTTGCGTCAGCAGGTTGATCCCCGCGACGAACCCGATCACCAGCGCGATATTCACCGGCCCGACGACCGCCTGCGTGTCCTCCTGTCGCGACACCAGCGCGCCAGCCGCGCCGTACAGCATGGCGTACAGGAGGAACCCCAGCAGGTACCAGACGAGACCCCAGCCCAGTGTCCCCAAAGCGACACTCGAGATCGAGAAGACGCCCGACACGCCACCGGCTACCAAACCCGCCACGGCGAGGATCGCGAGCTGCGCCAATCCGACCAGGCCGAGCCCGATGACCTTGCCCAGCAGCAAGTGCACCGGCCGGACAGTGGCGAGCAGGATCTCCACCACGCGGCTGGATTTCTCCTCGACCACGCCCTGTGCGACGAACATCCCGTACGTCATGATGCTGATATACAACAGAATCGCGACCACAATCCCGGTCACCAGCTTTGTCCCGGCTTGCGGATCTACCGGTTCGAGAGCTTGTACGTCGGCGTGGGTGGCGGATACTGCCTGGTGGACAGCGGCGGGGTCGAGATTCGCGGAGTACAGTTGAGCGTCCAAAACCTGTTGCTGCGCGATGTTATCCAGCACGGTCCGCAGCTGCGTGTCTAAAGTGGACTTAACGATCACGCGAGGCCGGGAAGCGCTGCCGGACACGAATGCGTCGACATCGCCGTCGCGGACCTGGGTCAGTCCGTCCGATTCGGACTGTACGAGGACGATCTTGAGATGCCGATCGTTGTTCTCCAGCTGCGTGGCGATGCCCTGCGCTTGCCCGGCCAGCGCGACGCGCGTCGTCTCCCGGTCTCCGGCGAGGAAAGCCTGCAGGGCGACGTACCCCAGCAGCAGCAACAGCATCACCGCGGTGCTGACCACAAAGGACCGGGTGCGCAGCCGTGCGTTGATCTCCCGTTTGGCCACCAGGCGCACGGCGCGGGTGGCGCGGATCCGGCTCATCGAGGTGCTCCCGGGGTGGCGACCGAATCGCGGAACAGGTCGGCGAGCGTACGGCGGCGGTGGCTGAATTCCGTCACCGGGCCAGTGGCCAAGGCAGCGGCGAGTACGGCCTGGTCGTCGGCGCCCGGCGACAGTTCCAGGACTGTTGTGGGGCCGTGGTCTTCGAGCACCCGCGCGCCGGGAACCGTTGCTGCCCAACCGGGATTCGCGCTGGGGGCGGTGACGACCAGGCGGCGTGCGGCGTCGCGGGTCAGCTCGTCGACGGTGCCGACGGCGACCATCCGTCCGTCGCGGATGATGCCGACTCGGTCGCACAGCCGTTCCACGAGGTCGAGCTGGTGGCTGGAAAACACCACCGGCACGCCCGTCGCCGCCTTCTCGCGCAGGACGCCGCTCAGCACGTCCACCGCGAGCGGGTCGAGGCCGGAGAACGGTTCGTCGAGCACCAGCAACGCCGGATCGTGCACGAGCGCGGCGGCGAGTTGGACGCGTTGCTGGTTGCCGAGGCTGAGTTTCTGGATGTCGTCCTTGCGCCTCGGCCCGAGGCCGAGCCGTGCGATCCACAATTCGGCGGCGCGATGTGCGTCGTTGGTGCTGAGGCCGTGCAGTTCGGCGAGGTAAACCAGCTGGTCGACGACCCGCATTTTCGGGTACAGCCCGCGTTCCTCGGGCAGGTACCCGATCTGCGCGCGCGTGTCGTGCGTGACCGGCTGCCCGGCGAATCGCACCTCGCCGGAGTCCGCGGCCAGCACGCCCAGCGCGATCCGCATCGTGGTGGTCTTGCCCGCCCCGTTGCTGCCGACGAATCCGAACAGTTCGCCCGGCGCCGCGGTGAAACTCACGCCGTCGAGCGCGGTTTTCGTGCCGAACCGCTTGCTGATCCGGTCGATCTCCAGCGTCACGCGTCCCCCTCCAGCGGCGCACGGCTGAACACGGCCTCCACCGGAAGCTCGAACACCGCGCAAATGCGCAACGCCAGGTCGAGGCTCGGGTAATGATCCCCGCGCTCCAGCGCCCCGATCGTCTGCGGATTGACCTCGACCGCCTCGGCGAGCTCCGCGCGGCTCATCCCGCGCTCCGCGCGCAGCACCGGCAGCCGGTTGTGGATCGGCAGCTCCTTGCCACGCCGCACCGGGCTCATGGACCGCACTGTTGCAAAAACCCAACGAAGCGTCAAGCTGCCTTGCCGGGAGTTGCCCGCCCCAATGCGACATTGGGCGCATGCGACGCACCCAATGTGGCGATCGGTGCATCTGACGCACCCAATGCCGCATTGGGGCGGTCGTTGATCAGGCCGCGCGATGGCGGATTACGGATGGACGAGGTCGGCGTGCCGCGGCTTCGTGCGCGGCACGAAGCTCCGCCGCTACCTGGCCTGGCTCGGTACGCAACCTGATCGGAAGCGTCTGGAGAACGACGATGCCCGCTGCTGCGTAGCGAGCGTTCCGCTGGAGTGTGGCTGAGTAGCCGTCCCACTTCTCGTGCCAGGCTCGTGAGTCGATCTCCCAGGCTAAAGCGACATCGTCCCACCATGCATCGGGTCTGGCCACGAACTCGCCCGTGCCTGTAGTGACTACGACGTTCCACTCGGCTTCAGGCAGACCTGTTGTTTTCCAGACTTCCCAAGCATCGGCCTCCGCGACAGACTGCGTACCGGCCAGAAGCGCGGTCAGTGCACGGCGCGGCAGCGCAGACCCACGCTGGCTTCCGCGGCTTAGTTCGCGAGTCAGCTGTTCCAAAGTGCAACGCCGTCGTTGGACAGACTCGGCCAAGAGCGCCCGGACCGCATCGAAATCGCGGATTCGCCTTACTGCGTCCAGTACCGCGCGGTAGGCGGGTGCTACCGGAATCCCGTTCCTGACGACAGGCTGGGGAAGCCGAGTCGTGCGTTCCACGAGCGTGAAGCCCACGCTGCTTACTCCCCGTCGGTCCGGAACCAGTAGGTGAATCTGGTCGGGTTCCGGGACCTGGCTGAGCCCGTGCAGTCGCGCCGCCCAAAGACCGGTCACCATCGAGTCAGGGCCGCCTCGCAACAACGCTGCTTCGATCTGCTGTGCCGGATCTGGCTCGCATGGGAGAAGCAGCACGACGCCAGGCAAGAGCCGTCGCCACGGGCCGCCGGGAAGGCAGCGGCGGTAAATGCTGCTCCTGGACATGCCCAGTTCTTCGAGTTCGGCGGTTCTGACAACCTTCCCGGCGGCTTCGTGCAGCACCGGGTGCCGCTCCCAGTTTCCTTTACGCATCTGTCCAGGTTGTGCGGTCACTGAGAAATACGCGAGTAAAACGTGCGCGAGCGGTCCCGTCGTGCGCGGATCAGGCGATAACCACCCGTTCGTGGTGCCGTCCCCAATGTGGCATTGGGTGCGTGCGACGTCCCCAATGTGGCGTTCGGTGCATCTGACGCACCCAATGCCACATTGGGGCTGCGCGGGCCGGGCCGGGCCGGGGCAAGTTTCAGGACAGTCCGGCCAGCGTTTTCTCCACCAGTTCGGCCACCCGGTCCCGGGCGGCTTCGGCGTCGGCGGGCACCAGGGCCAGCCGGGTGCGGCGTTCGAGGACGTCTTCGGCAGTCGTCGCGCCCTCGTGCCGGACCGCCCACACCACCTCGGCCGCGGTGATTTCCGTCGCCGCGCACAGCGGGGCCGCGAATTCCGGTTCCAGTTCGCCGAGCGCCGCCACGCGTGGTGCTTCGGTGCCGTACTTGGCCACCAATCGCGCCGGAGCGTCCACAAGAGACAGTCGGGAGCGTGGTGCGGCACCGATCAGCGGCAGCTTCGCCGTACGCGAAGGGCCAGCGGGCAATCCGGCGTGCGTCAACGCGGCGTCGACGGCGTCCTCGGCCATCCGCCGGTACGTCGTCAGCTTTCCGCCGACCACAGTCAGTACGCCATCGGAACCGGTGACCACGGCGTGTTTCCGAGACAGATCGGCACTGCGTCCAGCGGAACCGGAGACCAGCGGTCGCAATCCGGCGTAGGAGCCGATCACGTCCGCGGCGGTCAACGGGCGGTCCAGGACCGAAGAAGCGGTCGAAAGCAGGAAGTCCACATCGGACTCGGGTACCGCAGGGACATCGGGTACGTCACCGGAGATTGGCTCGTCGGTGAGTCCTAAGTAGACCCGGCCGTCGAGCTGCGGCAGCAGGAACACGAACCGGTTGGTCTCGCCGGGAACCGGAATGTTGACCGACGTGGCTCCGACCCGCACGGAGTCCGGCGCGAGCACCAGATGGGATCCGCGCGAAGGACGCAGCTGGACAGAGTCAGTCAGCGTGTCCGCCCAGACACCAGTCGCGTTGATGACCTGACGCGCGCGAAGGGTGTACGAAGAAGTCCCGTCACTCACCTGAGCTTCGTTGCCAGACAAGGAAACCGCCGACAACCGCGGGAGAATCCGAGCCCCGAGCAAGGCTGCGGTACGGGCGATGCTGACCACCAAACGCGCATCGTCAACCAAAGCACCGTCGTACGCCAGCAGCGCGCCACGGAGCCCAGCAGGAGCGAGCCCGGGGGATAAGGCCAGCGCCTCGGCGGCGGGAATCCGGCGCGGTCCAGGCAACACCGACGACGGCGTCCGCGCGGCCCGGCGCAACCCGTCACCAGCCCGCAGGCCAGTGGCGATCAGCGCCTGCTGTGCGGCGGAAGTGCCGGGGTAGAGCGGGAAAAGCTGCGGCATCGCACGCGTGAGGTGCGGCGCGGTGCGGGTCATGAGAATCCCGCGCTCCACCGCGCTCTCATGTGCGAGTCCGAGTTCGCCCTTGGCCAGGTACCGCAGTCCGCCGTGCACGAGCTTGCTCGACCAGCGCGACGTGCCGAACGCGAGATCGTGCGCCTCCACCAACGCGACGGAAAGCCCCCGCGCGGCCGCGTCGAGCGCGATGCCCGCGCCGGTGACCCCGCCGCCGACCACGAGCACGTCGACCTGTTCGCCGTCGACCAGCCGGGACAGTTCGCGTTCGCGGCGGCGCGCGTTGAGGGATCCGGTGCTCATGGTTTCAACCCCGCTTCGACCAGGTGCCGGAATTCGGCGAGCAGCGCGGCCTCGTCGACATCCGCGGTCGCCGGGCGCAGCGAGAACGCGAACGACTGCACGACCAGCAGCACCGAGCGTGCCTGCGCGGCCACCTCGGCGGTGCGCACCGAACCGTCTCGGTGCCCCTCCTCCAGCAGGCTTCGGAGCACGTGTTCGGCGAAGTGCTGCGTCGCACCGAGCCGTTCCACGATGTACGGCAGCACCAGTTCGGCATCGACGTCCAGCAACGTCCGGAACAGCGGATCAGCCGACAGCGCGCCGACGCTGGCCGCGGCCAGGTGCACGATGCGGTCGCGCGCGTGCGCCGCGTGGTCGCCGGACTCGCTCACCCTCTGCAGCAGACCGCTGAACTCGCGCGTCATCAGCGCGGCGAGGACACTGCGCACATCGGGGAACCGCCGGTACACCGTCATGCGGCTGACCTGCGCGGTTCGGGCGATCTCGGCGAGCGTCGTGCGCCGGACGCCGACCGCGAGCACGCACTGGCGCGCGGCGTCGAGGAGCTCGTCGTCGGCGACGCGAGCCGAGGTCGGGCGGCTGCGAGCGTCCGCGAGCGCGGAGGGGGCCGCTCCCGGGCGGGAGTGACGTTTGACGTCCATGTGTCACACTGTAGTCGTGAGCGATCTCATCAACCACCGCATCCGGCGTTCGTGGACCGAAGAGGGCGCGGCCTCGGCCGGTCTGCCCGATCGCGCGGTCCGGTGGCTTGGCCAGCGTATCGGCCAGGTCGGCCTGGATCGAGGCGGGAAAACCGGCGCGGCCAGCCCGGTCTCCGAGTCCGCGCTGACTGTGCCCGTCCGTACCGAATTCGAGGAACTTCTCGGCGCGGACCACGTGCTTCTCGATCCTCCGGAGCGGCTCGGCCGCGCCGGTGGTCTGTCCTATCTGGACCTCCTGCACGCCCGGGCGGGCGACGAGGTGCCGGTGCCGGACGCGGTGCTGCTGCCCGCGGACCCGGACCAGGTGCAGGCCGTGCTGGACATCTGCGTGCGGCACGACATCGGCGTGGTCCCGTTCGGCGGTGGCACGTCGGTGGTCGGCGGGGTCGCGGCGCTGCGCGGCGACAAGACCGCGGTGATCGTGCTGGACCTGGTGCGGCTCGACGAGCTGGTGTCGGTGGACCCGATTTCGCGGATCGCGGTGCTGCAGGCCGGCGTGCGCGGTCCGGAGGCGGAACGGCTGCTCGCGGCGCACGGGTACACGCTCGGTCACGTGCCGCAGTCGTTCGAGCGCGCCACCATCGGCGGGTTCGCGGCCACGCGTTCGGCCGGGCAGGCGTCGTCCGGTTACGGCCGGTTCGAGGACATGGTCGCCGGGGTCCGGCTGGCCACGCCCAAGGGCGAGTGGCGGCTGGGCGTCGCGCCGGCGTCCGCGGCCGGGCCGGATCTGCGGCAGCTCGCGGTCGGCAGCGAAGGCACCCTCGGCGTGATCACCGAGGTCGCGCTGCGCGTCCGGCCGTTGCCGGAGCAGCGGCATTACGAGGGCTGGATCGTCGACGGCTGGGAGGCCGGTGCGGCGGCGGTGCGGAAGCTCGCGCAGGACCACGGTCTGGCCGACGTCACCCGGCTGTCTGATGTGGACGAGACGAATGTGTCGTTCTCGCTCAACGCCGGGTTGAAGACGACTGCGTTGAAGGCTTATCTCAAGGCGCGCGGGGTAAAGAACCCGTGCCTGCTGATCGTCGGCTGGGAAGGCGACGTGGTCCGGCGCAGGCGGACGTCGGCGATGCTGCGTTGTTCAGGCGCATTGCGGATCGGCAAGGTGCTCGGCGAATCCTGGCGGCACGGCCGGTTCAACGGACCGCGGCAGCGCGACGCGTTGCTGGATCTGGGCGTGTGCGTGGAAACCCTGGAGACCGCGGCTTATTGGTCTAATTTGGACGAACTGCACGACGCCGTACGCGCGGCTTTGGTGGCCTCGCTGGGCCGCGCGATCGTGATGTGCCACGTTTCGCACGCCTACGAAACCGGTGCGTCGCTGTACTTCACGGTGCTGACTTCGCGGGACGACACCGATCCCGTCGGACAGTGGCAGCGCGCGAAAGCGGCGGCGTGCGAGGCGATCACCGGCATCGGGACGATCAGCCATCACCACGCGGTCGGCGTCGACCACGCGCCGTACCTGGAGTCGGAGATCGGCCGGATCGGGCTGGACGTGCTGCGCGCGGCCAAGTCCGCGGTGGACCCGACCGGGATCCTGAACCCCGGAAAACTGCTCGGCTGAACGCGCCCGCGCGGGCAGACTGGCGCGGGTGAGCGATGCAGTGGGTTCCTTTCCGCAATACGAAGTGTTCGCCGACGAATTCCTCGACCACGCGCAAAACGGGTTCTACAACGCGCACTACGACCGCCCGGCCTGCCTGGAATTACTGGGCGACGTCGCCGGGCAGCACGTCCTCGACGCCGCGTGCGGCCCCGGCCTCTACGCCGAAGAACTGACCGCACGCGGCGCGCGGGTGACCGGGTTCGACCTCAGCCCGCGAATGGTCGAACTGAGCCGCGAGCGAGTACCGGCGGGCGAGTTCCGCGTCCAGGACCTAGCCGAACCGCTGTCCTGGCTGCCGGACGAATCGGTGGATCAGGTGCTGTTCGCCCTCGCGCTGGAGTACGTGGACGACCGGGTCGGCGCGCTGCGCGAGTTCCGCCGGGTGCTGCGGCCCGGCGGGGCGCTGGTGTTGTCGCGGCAGCATCCGACCGGCGATTGGCTCCGGCACGGCGGCAGCTACTTCGACGTCCGGGTGATCGAGGAGGTCTGGAGCCGCGGCTGGAAGGTGCGGTACTGGCTCGCCCCGCTGGAACGCACCTGCGAAGAGTTGCGCGAGGCCGGGTTCCTGATCGAGCAGCTGCGCGAGGGACGCCCTCCTGAGGCCTCAGCTGCCGTTGATCCCGAACGCCACGCGCGGTTGGCCCAGGAACCGCTGGGCTTCCTGACCGTGCGCGCGATTCCGGACCCGCGGGTCAGTTGAAGGCCTGCTCCGGCGGCAGGACGGTGCAGGCGAGGCCGTGCCCTGCCGCCGGTTCACCGATGAGCGACGCCGCGTCCGCCTGGGCCACGTCCGCGACGCGGACCGGGGAACCGTTGACCAGCAACGGAAACCGGACCGGTGCGGCCCCGACGTACGCGTGCACTCCGGAAAGCAGCACGCCGTCCAGCCGGATGTCGGCGTTGTCCAGCATCGCCAGGTCGTACCGATTCCCGCGACCCTCGCAGACATCCAGCACAGCCAACTGTTCCGGCGTCGCGAACCAGACGAAGTGGTCCTCCGTCACGCCCGGCAGCGCGGTGAGCGTCGCCGGACGCTGGCCGTCGCGTTCGCGCAGCCCGGCGGCCCACACCGCGGCGAGCCCGGTGCACTGGACACGAGCCGCGACGACCGGTCCGGCCAGGCCGAGTTCGGTGCGCAGCCAGGTGATCTTCGACGGGCACGCGTTCGACCCGTACGCGAGCACCGGCGTGCGCGAACGCCACCCCGACGGCGCGGTGTCCAAGGCATGGCCCGCGCCGTCGAGGTGGACGTACGAGCAGTCCGGCCGCGTGCCCGGGTACGGGTCGGCCGGATAGTCCGCGTCGGCGAAGAGAATCAGAACTCCACCACGCTGCGCAGCACGTCGCCGTGGTGCATTCGCTCGAAAGCCTGCTCCACGCCGTCGACGCCGATCCGCTCCGTGACGAACTTGTCCAGCGGCAGCCTGCCCTGCAGGTACAGGTCCACGAGCATCGGGAAGTCCCGCGACGGCAGGCAATCGCCGTACCACGACGACTTCAGCGAACCGCCGCGCGAGAAGAAGTCGATCAGCGGCAGGTCGTTCAGCTTCATTTCCGGCGTCGGCACGCCGACGAGCACGACGGTGCCGGCGAGGTCGCGTCCGTAGAACGCTTGCCGCCAGGTCTCCGGACGGCCGACCGCGTCGATCACGACGTCCGGGCCGAACGAGTTCGTCGCGTCCTGCATCGCGGCGACCACGTCGTCCTCGCTCAAGCCGCGGCTGTTGACCGTGTGCGTGGCCCCGAAGTCCTTGGCCCACTGGAGTTTCCGGTCGTCGGTGTCGATCGCGACGATCGTGGTCGCCCCGGCCAGCTGCGCACCCGCGATGGCCGCGTCGCCGACGCCGCCGCAGCCGATCACCGCGACCGAATCGCCGCGTCCGACCGCACCGGTGTTGATCGCCGCGCCCAGCCCGGCCATCACGCCACAGCCCAGCAACCCGGCGACGGCGGGTTCCGCGCGCTCGTCGACCTTGGTGCACTGTCCACTGTGGACGAGCGTCTTCTCCAGGAAAGCCCCGACGCCCAGCGCGGGCGACAACTTCGTGCCGTCGGTGAGCGTCATCGGCTGCTCGGCGTTGAAAGTCGAGAAGCAGTACCAGGGCTTGCCGCGCTTGCATGCCCGGCAGGTGCCGCAGACCGCGCGCCAGTTGAGGATCACGTAGTCGCCGGGCGCGAGATCGGTGACGCCCGCGCCGACCTTGTCCACCCGACCCGCGGCTTCGTGCCCGAGCAGGAACGGGAACTCGTCGTTGATCCCGCCCTCGCGATAGTGCAGGTCGGTGTGGCAGACCCCGCACGCCTGCACCGACACGACGGCCTCGCCCGGTCCGGGATCAGGCACCACCACCGTCTCGAGCGTGACCGGCTCACCCTTGGCCCGCGACACGACTCCCTGGACCTCGTACGGCATATGCACAACCCTTCGACGGCGTTTCAGGGGCAGCTAATCACGGATCATGCGCATGTCGCCATAGCCCGGATCGGTCGCTACTCGCCGGTCGCCCCGTCCGCCAGCTCGCGCACCACATCCAGCTGCCCCACATGCCGCGCGTACTCCTGCAGCACATGAAACAGAATCCAGCTCAACGCGGGCGGCTGCGCCGGAGGCGTGAAGCGGCCGGTGCCGCGGGCGATGTCCTCAAGCCGCGCGCCGGACACGATCGCACGAGAGGACTCGCACTCTTCCCGGAAGAGCGCCCGAACCGACTCCGCCGATTCGTCCGCGCCGACCGTCCACTTCCTGGTCTCGGGGTCCTCGTCGCCCCAGACCGGATCCACGTCCTCGCCAAGGAATCCCCAGCGCAGCCACCGCCGTTCCACGAACGCGAGGTGCTTGAGCAGCTCGAGCGGGGTCCAGCCCGACGGGAGCCTGCTGGTGCGCAGCTCGGCCTCGGCCAAGCCGTCCAGCTTGCGCAGCAGCGTGTCGCGGTAGTAGTCGAGGTAAGCGAGCAGCAGCTCGCGGGGATCCGACAGGCTGTCCGGGGGTTCGGTCACGAACGGCACTGTAGTGCCGTGGCGGCAGGGCGAACCAGCCAATAATTACGGCGTGATCAGGTAAACCACGCCGCCCGGCCCGCCGGCCACCGCGCCGCTCTCGGTGTGCCGCTTCGTGCGCTGCCAGATCTTCTCGAACTGGTCCCGCTTGTACACCGTGCGCACGCGGCCGTCGGAGCTGGACGCCGGGTCGTTCGCGATCACATCGCCCGCCTGGGTGAAACCGACGACGACCATCAGGTGCCCGGCCGTGCCGTAGCCCGCGCCGTCGAGTTCGCTGGCCAGGAACGACTGCGAGGTGATCACCGGGATGCCGCGCGCGATGTAGCCCTCGAGTTCGTTGAGGTCGTGCAGCCGCGTGATGTGCCCGCGCAACCCGAGCGAAGCGGCGTACGCGGTGTTGAACGGCCAGTTGCCGGTGCCGTCGTAGGCGTAGTCGAAGGTGTTGCGCGCGGCGTAGACGACCGAACGGTCCTGGTAGTCCGCCGGGATCCAGTCCATCTGCTGCGCGGACGGCTTGCGGCCCCAGTATTCGGCGACCATCTCGGTCGACGTCGGGCTGCACCAGGCTTCGCCGCCACCGCCGTACTGCGGGAACTGTCCTTTGTGGATGTTCTGGGCGAACGGCGGCACCTTCAGCTCGATCCCGCGCGCCCGGCCGGGTTTGGTGGTCTGGACGTCGAACCGGTCCGGCACGTTCGAGGTCATCGCGCCGAGCGAGGACAGCGTCGGCGTAGTCGGCGAACCCTGCTCGCGGTAGAGCGTCACGCGCAGCTGGTACGAGCGCAGCGTGACGCCCGCCTTCGTGGCGAGCGTGTCGACGTCGACCGAGGCGTTGGCGTCGCTCTGCCCGTCCACGCTGGTGCGGTGGATGTCGGCGTCCCCGCTGGCCCAGCGGCCCATGGTGTACCAAGTGGTTTCGGCTCCAGCCGAAGTCCGGCCGCGCGCCTGCACCTCCAGCCACGTCTTCGCCGGGGTGCGCGCGTTCCACGACGCGATCAGCTGCGTCGCGTCGAAGCCCTGCCGGTACTTCGGCGACGTCCAGGTGCCGTAGTCGTAGGTGCGCGTGGTGCCGAGCCCCGGTTCGGTGTGCGCGACGCTGCCCGCCGGATGCGTGATCCGCAGGCCGCCGTAGCCGAAGCCGAGCCCGTCGAGCCGGCCCGCGAAGAACGAGCCGGACGACCATTCGTGGTAGTCGATGGCCTCGTCGTTCCGCGCGTGCTGCGGTTCAGCAGCGGCCTGTGTCGCGCCAGCCGTGAGCATGACGATGGACAGTAACGTGCACAATCCGCGAACCCGCATTCCGGCTCCGTCCCCAGACCCCAGTGGTAGCCAAAGATTTTCGCCTTCCGGAGCGGGTAAGTAAAGAGCCGCCGCTACAACACTGCTTGCGTCTGGGTGATTTTCGCGGCCAGCTTGCCGTCGTCGTCATGGATTTCGGTCTCGACGACCACGACCCGGCGCCCGGCGTGCAGTGGTCTGGACGACGCGGTGGCGTACCCCGAACGGACGCCGCGCAGGAAGTTGGTCTTCGATTCCAGCGTCGTCGTGCCCTGCGCGCCCTCGGGAAGATTGAGGAACGCGCAGACGGCGCCGGTCGAATCGGCCAGCGCCATCAGGGCGCCGCCGTGCAGCACGCCGCCGAGCGTGCACAGCGATTCGTCCCACGCGATCCGGCTGCGGACCAGGTCCGGGCCGTGCTCCAGCACCTCGATGCCGAGCCGCTCGCTGAACGGCATCGTTTTGTGGAACAGCTGCGTGCCTTCGACGTCGGTCATGTCGAGCAGTCAACCGCAGCCGGGCGCATGGCGTCGATTACCTCGCGGGTAATCAGCTGAGCGGGTTAGTCAGCAGCAGCTCGGTGTTGCGATCGCCCGCCTCGCCGACGTGGCTGAGGTTCGCGTGGATGTCGTTGTAGGAGAACTCGCGGTACATCGAGGCGAGCGCGTCGGGCGTGCGGGCGGAGTAATCCACGGCGTACGGGGCGTCGGCCTCGATGAGCGTGGTGAACACCGACAGCGTGCCGTCGTGGTTGTCCGCCAGTTCGATCACGCGGGCGTGCTGCGGGAAGTCGATGTGGCTGGCGGTGTTGATCTCCCAGAAGCTCTGCGCCGGGGTTTTGCCGACGTGCGGGGTGATCTTGTTGAGGTGCGTGTGCCCGTTGACCCACGCCACGACGTTCGGGAAGCGCTGCAGCATCGCGACGAACGTGTCGCCGTTGAGCCGCGGGTCCAGCAGATGGCGCGCGTCGGGCAGGAGATTGCCCATGGTGCCGCTGGTGTGGTGGCTGAAGAGGACGAACAGCTCGTCGGTGACGGAGTGCGTGATCTTGCGGCCGAAGAAGTCGTAATACGTCGAGCTGTTCCGCTTGAGCGTCGACTCCACCCAGTTGAACTGCGCGAGCCCGATCGACCCGTCCGCGAACCCGCCCTGCGTAGTGGTGTCGAGGCTGATGCCGGTAACCCCAGGCGCGATCCGGAACGTGTAGTAGACGTTGCGCCCGTCGGAGTTGGCATCGGTGAAGCCGTGCCCGACCGGCCCCGGTCCGGTGTTCTTCGCGGCGAGATGCGCCTTGACGAACTCCGAAGTACTGAACGGCCGCCGCCGCGGATCCGGCGTCACCTCGCGAACGGTGCCGCCGCCGAACAGCTCGCCAAGCGGCACACTCTGGCCCTGTTGGATGGCGGTGCCGAGCTTGCGCGCGCTGCTCTCGTCCTTGCCGATGACCTTGTATTTGCCGGTGTACCAGGCCTCGATGCCCGGAATGCCCTCCGGCAGCGTGCCGACGACGCTGTCGTCGTGATTGCCGAACGTGCAGTACCACGGCAGGTTCAACCCAGGCGCGGTGAACGACGAGATCCCGGCTTCGAGCAGTCCGGGGATCTGCGGAAAGCCCTTCTTGGTGTAGTCGTCGGCGAGCCGGGTGCCCGGGTTCCAGAACTCCGGGTTGCCGGACGCTTGAACACCCTCGTAGCGATTCGGGTCGCCGGAGTTGGGCGTGATCGCGCCGCCGTTGAGCGTCGTGAGGAACCAGTCGAGTTCGAGCAGTTCGTGGTTGTCGGTGTTGTCGCCGGTGGTCATCACGAAGTCGAACTGCCGCCCGGTGAACGGCCCCGCGCGCAAGCTGTTGACCCGCTTGACGAGCGCACTGGTCGCGACCGTGCCGAGCGTTTCCTGCGGCCGATGCGCGGATCCGATGAAGGGATGCAGATACTCGAACCGGGCAGGCGATTCGGTGTCGGTGATGTGCAGGTCAGTGAACTGCACGAACGCCCCGAGCGCGGTCCGCCGGTCGTCGCGCCCGGCCTTGGCCTCGACGAGATCCGCCCGCACCGCGACCGGCCAGCCAGGTCCGGCGGAAAGCCGCGAGTACCCAGTCGGCGCACCGGAAGCGGCCTGTTCCAGCGTCGTGCCGCCGGTCCGCACAGCCCGCTGGCTGGTCCGCCGCAACGCCCGGTCCAATGCGTTGGCCGTCGGAGTGCAGAGCAGCAATCCCACGCCCGCCGCTCCCGCGGTGGTGAACGCCCGCCTGGTCAGTTCCGCCATGTTCCCGCTCCCCGCCTCTCGCCCGTGCTGCAGCACGCTTCCGGATGTCCATGACCGGCCGGTGAACGAGACCAGAGCAGAACGCGAAGGTCTCTCACATTTGCCGTGACAATGCGGGAGACTTTGTCACACGGGGGAGAGGGGTGCTACCGCCGAACGGAGGGGGCGGCTTCGCGGGCCAGCGCGATCCGGGCCGGAGCACGCTGGCCCGCTGCAGGCTCGCGAAAACCGGTCAGTCGATGCCTTCGACGATGCGGAAGTCGCGCTCGACGCCGTCGGAGAGGGCCGCCAGCGCCTCCTGGTAAGCCTCGCTCTCGTAGGCGGCGACGGCCTTTTCGAAGCTGTCGAACTCGATCAGGATGGCGCGCTCGGTGATTCCGGATTCGCGAGCGTCGACCCGGCCGTCACGGGACAGGAGCCGCCCGCCTCCGGCTCGGACCGCCGGACCGGCCAGCTCGTTGTAGGCGGCCAGCTTCTCGGGGTCGGAAATGACGCGGTAGATGCTGGCCCAGTAGCCCTTGGCCATGGAAGCCTCCAGATGCATAGATCATTTATATAAATAGTCTATGCTTCACGGATGAGCCGTCAAGACGACGACACTCAGGGCGCTTCCGCGGCGATCGGGTCGGTCCTCTACGGGCTGGCCACCAGGGCGGCGAGACGCCTTCCGCGCGGGATCAGCATGACCTCCGCCGCCACCCTGGCGACTCTGGCCAGGTGCGGCCCGCGACGCATCACCGAACTGGCCGCGATCGAGGGCGTCACCCAGCCCGCGATGACCGCTCTGGTCCGGTCGATGGAGGAATCCGGTCTGGTCGAGCGGAAGGGCGACGCGGCCGACAAGCGGGTCACACTGGTGTGGCTGACCGAAGCCGGCGCGTCGTACGTACGGGAGCGGCACCAGGCGGGCATCGACGCGTTCGCGCGGCTGATCGGCGAACTCGCCGCCGACGAGGTCGGGGCTCTCGTGGCGGCGCTTCCAGCGTTGACGCACCTGGCGGAGCTCGAATGCCAGGACCGCGAAGGGCCTCAGCAGTAGAACGCGCAGGTAGCCCCCACCGCGGACAACGACACGAAGAACCAGATCAGGAAAATCACCGCCGGGATCGCGGCCAGGATCCCGCACACCAGCCCGGCGATGCCCATGCCCTGCCCGGTCCACCCGGGCTTGCCCGCCTGCACCATGCCCGCCCAGGAGAGGCCGATCGCGGTAATCGCCGCGACCACGTCGAAGAACGGGACCCAGAAGAAGATCAACGCGACGATCCCGACGACCATCCCGGCCACCGCGAGCCCGCTGGTCTTCAACGGCACGCCACCCGGATACGGAGCCCCATACGGCGCCCCGTACATCGGCGCGCCGTAAGGCACCGGCGGCTGGCCGTAACCCGGCGCGGGCGTGGGCCCGGACGGATACCCGGGTGCCGGGACGGGCCCGGACGGATGTCCCTGCGCCGGGTCCTGGCCGGGGTAGGGCTGCTGCTGATAAGGGTCCGTCATGGGTGCACTCCTGCTACGACTGTGGCGACGGTGAGTCGTCGGCGGCTAACGGCGAAACGTTACGCGCGGTCGCCGGTCGATGTGACGGTTTTCAGCCTTTCAACCCGGATTCGGTGACCCCGCGTACCAGATACCGCTGGAGAAACGCGAAGAGCAGCACGATCGGCACGATGGACAGCACCGCGGCCAGGAACAGCAGGTTCAGCTGCGGGTTCTGCGCGGTGAGCAGCCCGGAGAGCGCGACCTGCACCGTCCACGAGTCCGGCGACTGCGCGATGATCAGCGGCCACAGGAACGCGTTCCAGCTGCCGATCACGGTGATCACCGCGATCGCGGCGAAGAAGCCGCGCGAGTTGGGCACCACGATCTTGCGGAAGACGCCCCAGCGGGACAGGCCGTCGACGCGGCCTGCGTCTTCCAGCTCCTTCGGGAAGTCGAGGAAGTACTGCCGGAACAGGAAAACGCTGAACGCGCTGAACAGGCCCGGGATCACCAGCCCGCGGAAATCCGAGAGCCAGCCGAGCGTCGACACCACCACGAAACTCGGCACGAACGTCACCGACGTCGGGATCATCAGCGTCGCGAGCACCGCGTAGAAAACCGGCTTCGAGTAGCGGTACGGCACCCGCGCCAGCCCGTAGCCGGCGAGCGAGCACACCACCAGCAGGCCGACGGTTTGCAGGACCGCGACGACGACCGAGTTCAGAATGCTGCGCGCGAACGGCACGTCCTGCTGGTCGAACAGCTTGGTGAAATTCTCCCAGTGGATCTGCTTCGGCCACAGCGTCCAGCCCGGCGCGGTGAGCTCCGCGCGCGAGGCGAGACCGTTGCGCAGCAACAGATAGAACGGCAGCAGGAACAGGATCGCGGACACGCCGAGCGCCGTCCAGCGAAGCACCGCGCGGATCATGACGCGCTCCGATCGAACCGGAAAAGCTTGCCCTGCAGCAGAGTGACCACGGCGATCAGCAGCGCCAGGATGATCGCGCCCGCGCTGCCGCGGCCCAGATCCTGGCCGCCGGAGCCGAGGGAGGTGTAGTAGAGGTACACCAGCGGTGGCCGCGCGAACGGCGGATAACCCCGGGAATCGCCCATGATGTTGTAGAACTCGTCGAACGCCTGATACGCGTTGATCAGGTTCAGCAGCAGGACGGCCACTGACGTCGCGCGCAGCTGCGGCAGCGTGATGTGCCGGAACACCTGCCAGCCTGGTTTCGCGCCGTCGAGCCACGCCGCCTCGTACAGATGCTGCGGAATCCGTTGCAGCGCAGCGAGGAACAGGATCATGTAGAAGCCGAGCTGCAGCCACAGCCGGGCGGTCACCAGCACGATCCAGTACAGCGGCGGGTGCACGGTGCCGGTCCACGCCACCGGGTCGATGCCGAAGACGCCGAGCACGGTGTTCGCGAGGCCGTAGCGGACGCCGGAGAACAGCGACGTCTTCCAGATCAGCGACGCCACCACGTACGAACACGCGAACGGCAGGAAGAACACCGAACGGAAGAACGCCTTCGCGAACCGCAGCTGGTTCACGCCGACCGCCAACGCGAGCGACAGCACGAACGTCAGCGGCACGATGAACACGGCGAACACGCTGAACGTGCCGAGGCTCGCGACGAACGGGCCGTCGGAGAGCATGTGCGCGTAGTTGTCCAGGCCGACGAAGACGCTCGGGGTGACCGTGTTGCGCGCGTCGAAGAACGACAGGTACAGGCTCCACCCGATCGGCACGTAGGCGAAGATCGCCAGTCCGAGCAGGAACGGGCCGACAAACCCCCAGAACGCCAGCGTATCCCGGGTTTTCCGGGACAGCTTCATCCGAAAAGGCGTTTCAGCTCGGACTGCGCGACGGTGACCGCGGCCTTCGTCTGCGCCACCGGGTCCGCGCCCTCCTTGGCGATCTTCGCGACCGCGTCCGACAGCGCGGTGTTCGAGGTCTGTGTCCACACTGGACCGCCGATGAGGTGGCTGTTCTCCTTGACGAACTTCACCACGTCCGCGGCCGGACCGGTTTGCAGCGTCTGCGCTTTGTCGATCAGGCTCTGCCGGGCGGGCACGTGGAAGCCGTAGCGGGTGGCGAATTCGAGCTGGCTGTCGGTCTGGTCGATCCACAGCCACTTCACGAACGCCTTGGCCTCGTTGACGTGCGCGCTCTTCGCGTTGACCATCGCGCCGTACGCGCCGACCGGGACCGACGGCTTGCCGCTGTCGTCCAGCTTCGGGAACGGCAGGACGCCGAAGTCGTCGTTCAGCGCGTCGCGGACCTTCGGGATGTTCCACAGCCCGGTCCACTGCATCGCGCAGAGCCCGTCGACGAACGCGCCCGGATCCGACCAGTCGGCGGGAGCGCCGAGCAGCAGGGAACCGTTGGTGTTCAGCGTGTGCAGCTTGCTGAAGGCGGCGGCCGAGCGCGGATCGTCGAAGCCGACCTCGCGGTTGTTGTTCTTCAGGTAGTCGAGCCCGGCCGACCACAGCAGCGGCCCGGTCAGCGTGCCGACACCGCCGTCATTGCCCGCGAACAGGCCCTTCACGCCGTCCTTCGACAGCTTGCTCGCGGCGTCGATCAGCTCGTCGACAGTCTGCGGCGGCTGCACGCCGGCGGCCTGCAGCATGCTCTTGCGGTAGAACAGCACCTGCGTGTCGGTGGCCTGCGGAATGCCGTAGACCTTGCCCTCCACAGTCTGCGCGGCGAGCACGGCGGGGCTGAAGTCGTTCTTGACCGGCCCGATGATGTCGTCCAGCGACACCACCTGGTTCTGCCGGACCCAGTCGATCTTCACCTGCGCCTCGAAGACGTCCGGCACCGGGCTGTTCTGCAGCGCGGTGACGATCTTCGAGTCGTAGTCGCCCGGGTTCCACACCACGTTGACCTTCGCGCCCGGGTAGCTGGCCGCGTAGTTCTTGACGGCTTCCTGCACGCCGTCCTCTCCGTAGGCGTGGTACCACTGCTGCAGCGTGGCCTTCGGGGCCTGCGACGTGGTCGGCGCACCCGCCGACATCGCCGTGGACGGCGGCGGATCCCCCGGCCGCCCGGTATTCGACCCGCACGCCGCCGCGACCGCTCCCACCGCCGCCGTTCCCGCCAACGACAGGAACGCCCTCCTGCTTCGCTGCTGCATCCCCAGTTCTCCTCCGACGTGCTGGGAAGGACTCCTTGCGTGCAACAGATTCCCGCACGAAGTCCTTCCCAGGCCGACAACTCGCCGGAGATTTACCGCTCAGAGGTGTGAGATGTCGAGCTTTCCCTCGGAGTAGGACGCGCGCAGCCGCTTCTTGTCGAACTTGCCGACGCTCGTCTTGGGCACCTCCTCCACGAAGGTCCAGTTCTCCGGCAGCTGCCACTTCGCGACCTTGTCCGACAGGTATTCGCGCAGTTCTTCAGCGGTGGCCTGCTGGCCTTCCTTCACCACGACGGCGACCAGCGGGCGTTCGTCCCACTTCTCGTCCGGGATGCCGACGACTGCCGCCTCGGCTACCGCCGGATGGCCCATCACCGCGTTCTCCAGGTCCACCGACGAGATCCACTCGCCGCCGGACTTGATCACGTCCTTCGCGCGGTCGGTCAGGGTCAGGAAGCCGTCCGGGCTGATCTTGCCGACGTCGCCGGTGCGCAGCCAGCCGTCGTGGAACTTCTCCGGATCGATGTCGCTTCCGCCGTGGTAGGCGCCCGCGATCCACGGACCGGAGACCTCCAGCTCGCCGACCGCCTCGTTGTCCCACGGCAGTTCCTCGCCGTCGTCGCCGATCAGCCGGGCCGCTACGGACGCCGGGAACCGGCCCTGGGTGTAGCGGTAGGCCCAGCGCTCCTCGCCGGTCGCGCTGGCGGGCGGACGCGCGACGCTGCCCAGCGGCGACGTCTCGGTCATGCCCCACGCGTGCAGGATCGGCACGTCGTAGCGCTCCTCGAACGCGTGCATCAGCGACGGCGGCGCGGCCGACCCGCCGACGACCACCTCGCGCACGTGGCTGATGTCCTGCGGGTTCGCGTCCAGGTGCGCGAGCAGGCCCTGCCAGATCGTCGGCACCGCGGCGGCGAAGGTGGGCTTCTCCGCGGCCAGCAGCGCCGCGATCGGGGCCGGCTGCAGGAACCGGTCCGGCATCAGCAGCGAGGCGCCGACCATCATCGCCGCGTACGGCAGGCCCCACGACATCGCGTGGAACATCGGCACGATCGCCAGCGCGAGGTCTTCCTGGGCGAGCCGCATGCTGTCGGTCATGCAGACCTGCATCGAGTGCAGCCAGATCGACCGGTGCGAGTAGACGACGCCCTTCGGGTCGCCGGTGGTGCCGGACGTGTAACACATCGCGGCCGCGGCCCGCTCGTCGATCTCCGGCCAGTCGAACTCGTCGGACTGCCCGGCCAGCAGCTCGTCGTAGGAGTGCACGGTGACGCCCTCGGGCGCGGTGAGCGCGGACGCGTCTCCGTTGGCCACGATGACGTGCTTGACCGTCTTCATTCCCGGCAGGTTGCTCGCCAGCAGCGGGACGAGCGTGCCGTCGACGATGACGACGTGATCCTCGGCGTGGTTCGCGACGAAAACCAGCTGTTCGGGGAACAGCCGGATGTTCAGCGTGTGCAGCACCGCGCCCATGGCGGGCACTGCCAGGTATGCGGCGAGGTGCTCGGCGTTGTTCCACATGAACGTGCCGACCCGCTGGTCGCCGGTGACGCCGAGACCGCGCAGCGCGTTCGCCAGCCGGGCGGCGTGCTTGCCGAGCTCCGCGTACGTCTCCCGGCGGGCTTCTGAACCGGTCCAGGTGACGACTTCGCTCTTCGCGTGCACCTTCGTGCCGTGGCGCAGCAGCTTCGCGAGCGACAGCTGTCCGTCCTGCATCGTGCTCAACATGGGTGACTCCCGTGGTGCTGGTTCGCCGGTGAACTGGGGGTGCGCCCGACTCTAATGCGCATCCGCCGGATCAGGCACGAACAAGTTCGGTAACGGCTTGTCGGGCCTCTCCCGCCATCGGGTGGCGGCCCCGGCCGTTCATGATCCACTTCTGTCGCGCTTTCTGTTGCGGGACAAGAAAATGCGTTGTGTTAACTGCGTTGAAATACACTCCCGTTCGGGTGAGGTAATGGGGGTGGAAATGAGCCCTTCGGGGCCGTTTTCACAGGTCGCGAGGGGTCCCCTCGCGCAGGTCCGCCGTGCCCGTCGACGGGTGATAAGTGCGTGTCGGTTGCGCGTACTGCGGGCACGTGGCGTTTACTGGGGCCGTGGTAAGTGACGGCTGGCCAGCGCTTGCAGCTGCAAGCATCGGCTGAGACCGTCGGCCGCGAAAGCGGAGACCTGAGAGGAAAGGACATTACGTTGGCTCTGCCCACGTTGACTCCGGAGCAGCGCGCCGAGGCCCTCGCCAAGGCGGCAGAGGCTCGTAAGGCGCGTTCGGAGCTGCTCGCTTCGATCAAGTCCGGCAAGGAGAGCATCGAGTCGGTGCTCAAGCGGGCCAAGGAGAACAAGACCGTCGGCAAGACGAAGGTCACGCAGCTTCTCAAGGCGGTGCCCGGCCTGGGCGCGGTCAAGGTCGCCGCGCTGCTCGAGCAGGCGGGGATCGACCCCGACCGCCGGGCCGCTGGCCTGGGCGAACGGCAGCGCGAAGCGCTGATCGACGCGCTCAAGTAACGCTGATCCGGCGGCCGCGGGGAAGGTGTGCGCGAAGGTGTTGCACCGGCGACACTTTCCCCGCGGCGCTCCCGGATCCTGAGACGCTGGTGGAGTGACGACCAGTACCGCGCCGGCGACCCCGGCGCAGACCACCGTCCGCTACCAGCGTGGCGACTTCTTGTTCGCGACCGCCCGGCGAGCCCTGCTCGCCCGCGGTGCGCTCGGCACCGTCACCGACGCCGACCCTCGCCGCCTCGCCCGCTCGGCAGCCGCTGAGCTGGAGCGATCCGGCGTGCCGCTCGCCGTCGGGGTGCTGCCGTTCGACACCGGACCCGGCGCTTCGTCGCCGGGGCACCTCGTGCTGCCCCGGACGGTGCACCGCGCCCAGTCCGAGGCCGAGACCCCGGCCGCTCCGCCCGCCGCCGACCTGCCCGCTCCCGCGGCCACCCGGCGGCTTCCGTCCGCGGACGGCCACCGCGAGAACGTGCGGGCAGCCGTCGCCGCCCTGCACGACCGTGATCTGCGCAAAGCCGTGCTCGCCCGTGCGCTCGAGCTGGAATTCGACGCCCCGATCCCGGTCGAGGGGATCGTGCGCAACCTCGCGCGCGGCAACCCGCGTCACTTCACTTACGCCGCCGAACTGCCTGGCGGCCGCACCCTCGTCGGGGCCACGCCTGAGCTGCTGCTTTCCCGGGCGGGCGACTCCGTGTTCACGACCCCGCACGCCGGGTCGATGCCGCGTTCGGCCGACCCGGAGACCGACCGGGCCAACGGCGAAGCCCTCCTCGCGTCCGCGAAGGACCGGGAAGAGCACGACCTGGTGATCGACTACGTCGTCGAGTCGCTGCGGCCGTTCTGCCGGAAGCTCGACGTCCCCGCCGGTCCTGAGCTGGTCTCCACGCCCGCGATCTGGCACCTGCGGACGTCCATCACCGGCGAGCTGGCGGACCGCTCGGTGACCGCGCTCGACCTCGCCGCCGCGATGCACCCGACGCCTGCCGTCTGCGGCACCCCGACCGTCGCCGCGCGCGACCTGGTGCAGGAGCTGGAGCCGTTCGACCGCGGGTACTACGCGGGCGCGGTCGGCTGGGTCGACGCGGCGGGCGACGGCGAGTGGGCTGTCGCGATCCGCTGCGCTGAGGTGGCCGAGAAGTCGATGCGGCTCTACGCGGGCGGCGGCATCGTGCCCGCGTCGGATCCGGACACCGAGTACCAGGAGACGATCGCGAAGTTCCGCACGCTGCTCGGCGCGATGGGGCTGGACGACAGCGCGTCGTGAGTGCCGGTCACGGTTCTAACCGGGATAAACGCTCACGACCTCACGGCAGCCAGTGCTCCTCGGTGACGCTCAGGCTGTCCGCGGTCAACGCCGCCACCGCGGCCCGATGCCCGTCGGCCGCCTTGAGGTCGGCGAGCCGGGTCCGCGCCGGGTCGAGCGCGTCGTCGCCGGAGGCCACCAGTTCGGCGGGCGCGTCGTAGCGGGAGAACGTGATGCTCTGCAGCGGGATCTTCAGCCCCTTGCCGGTGGCCTTCATCACCGCTTCCTTGCGCGTCCAGTAGATGAAGAACGCCGCCGAACGCTCCTCGTCCGACAGGCCCGCGACGGCTTCCCGCTCGGCCGGGCTCAGCGCGTACTCCACGAGCGAGGCGTCTGCCTTGCGGCTGGCGGTTTCGACGTCGAGGCCGACTGGCACCCCGTCAGTGACCGCGAGGCCGATCAGGTTGCCCGAATGCGAGATCGACAGCACGAGATCCGAACCCGGCACACGCGGACGGCCGTGCGGTTTGCCGCAGTCGTCGCAGGTCGCGTCGAAGCGCACGGACTCCGCCGCGCCGCCGAGGCGTTCCGCGACGAGCGTCTTCGCGAGCACGCGGCCGGTCAGGAAGCGGCGCTGGTCGATTTCGAGCCGGTACGCGTCGTAGCGGCCGCGCTCCAGTTCGTCCAGCAGCTTCAGGTAGCGGTCCTCCGCGGGCAGCGGTTCGGACCAGCGCACCACGATTTCGGTCACCGGCAATACCCTCCCTCGTCCGCCTCCGATCTTGCCCGGATGCGCCGAGGTTTGTCATGCCCCTACCGGCGAACGCGGCGAAGGCCCCCTCGGAGTCCGAGAGGGCCTTCGCGGCGGGATGATCGAGTGCTACGACTTCTCTTTGTTGCGCATCGCGATGGGGACCCCGGCTAGGTCCTCCTCGTTGCACAGCAGCTTCACGTCGTAGTAGGGCGAACCCTGTCGCTCGTCGTAGTCTAGGTGGATCGCGAGGACGTCGAGCGGTTCTCCCAGCCACTCCTGCGCTTGGCGCAGCCATACTGCACAGCGCTCGAGCGCGCTGGGCAGGTCGTCGTCACGAAACTCGACTGGCCGATACGGGACGTCCTGGACCTGATCGCGCGGGTTTGCGGGTGCGGGCAGGCCAGGCGAGAGACCCGAGTCGTCCAGTTCGAGTTGGATCGTTTGCTCAGTCACCCTTCGAGCGTCCCCCACGTTCGCCGTCTGAGCAAGGCGTATGGCGCTAAAAGCCCTCTTGGACAGGCAAGTCCCACACCTGGGCGACCACTTCGAGGCATTGCCGGAGGTCGCGGGCACGCACCGCGACCGGATGCCCGAGCACCCGCAATGCCAGTTCCGCGTAGTGCGTGGCCAGGTCTTCGAGCTTCAGCGGGCCTTTCGGCGAATACCACCGGGCCACTCCGCTGCACATTTCCAGCAATGCGAGCCGGGTCACGGCCGGTTGTGCGGTGTGGAACACGTTTGCCGCGGTGCCGTCTTCGATCGCGTTCGCCCAGTACTGCTCGTATTCGTCCCGCAGCGCGACGACTCGGGCACGCGCCGGAGCCGACAGCGCGTCGACTTCGTTGTCCACCACCCGGGTTTCGCCGGGCTGGGCGGCGTGCGCGAGGACGTGCAGTGCGACCAGCGTGCGCATCCGGACCACCGGATCGTCACTGCCCGCGGTGGCCTTCGCGACCGCGTCGATCAGGCGGCGCAGCGAGGTCGTCATGATCTCGACAAGAAGATCTTCCTTGGTGCCCATGTAGTGATAGAGCGTCGCCGAAGAAAGTTCGGCTTCCTGGGCCAGATCCCGAATGCCTGTGCCGTGGAAACCCTTGGTGGCGAACAGTTTCACGGCCGCTGCCCGTACTCGCTCGGCGCTGCTCACTGCCACTCCCCGGTGCTGCGGTCCCAGGATCCGGCGCGGAGGTCGGCGACCTTGCGCAGCTCGCCCTTCGCGACGCGTTCCGACGGCGTGCGCGGCAGGTCGTCCGCGAACGTCCAGAACCTCGGCACCTTGAAGTACGCCAGTTGCTGCGCGCAGAACTCCGACAGCTCCTCGGGCGACGGACGATCCTCGCCGCACACGACGTACGCCTTCACTTCCTCCCCGCGCAGCTCGTCCGGCACCGCGAGCACGGCCGCGAGCTGCACTTTCGGATGTTGCAGCAGCGCGCGCTCGACCTCGTCGGCGGAGATGTTCTCGCCGCTGCGGCGGATCATGTCCTTGGTGCGGCCGAGGTAGTAGACGCGGCCCTCGGCGTCCATCCGCGCGAGGTCGCCGGTGTGGAACCAGCCGCCGGCGAAGGCGCGCGCGGTCGCTTCGGGATCCTCGTGGTAGCCGTGCATCAGCCCGATGCCGCGGATCAGCAGCTCGCCGGTTTCCCCGCGCGGCAACGGTTTCCCGTTCTCGTCGGCGATCATCGCCTCGCGGTCGCGGGTCGGCCGCCCGATGCAGCCGGTGCCGACCGCGGCGTCGTGATCGGCCTCGGAGACCCGGATGTCGCCGCCGGTCTCGGTCATTCCGAACGCCTCGTACCACGGCACGCCCCAGCGCTGCTCCAGCTGCGCGTGCAGGTCGGGCGGGATCGCCGACGCGCTGATCGCGCGGACGCGGTGGTTCCGGTCGTCCGGATGCGGCGGCTGGCGCAGCAGCAGCGTCGGCATCAGGCCGAGGCAGTAGAACCAGGTGACCTCGTGCTCGCGGACCTTCGCCCAGAACGTGGAGGGGTGGAAGCGGTCCAGCACGACGAGCGTCGCTCCGGCGGCCAGCGCGAGTGCGACGTTCCACTGTGGATCAATGTAGTGGAACGGTTGCGCGGTAAGCAGAACGTCGTCTTCGCTGACGGCGGGGAAGCCGGTGGCGAGGCCGATCGCGAGTGTGGTCCAGTACCGGTGCGGCAGCACGCAGCCCTTCGGCGCGCCGGTGGTGCCGGACGTGTACTGGATGTTCACCGGCTGTTCGGCGACCACCGATTCGGGTTCATAACGCGTTTCCGACTGGAGCGCGTCCGGGGTGAGGACGCGTTCCACGGCCGTTTCCGGCGCGATTTTCTCCAGCAGTTCCACGAACTCTTCGGCGGCTACCGCGAGCCGCGCGCCGGAGTGGCGCAGGACGTGCGCGCCGTCGAATTCGCGGTAGTTGATGTTCACCGGGACCAGAACGGCGCCGAGTTTGGCGAGCGCGAGCCACATGAGCGGGAATTCCGGCTCATTGCGGAGCATCACCGCGACGCGATCGCCTGCCTTGATGCCGTGGTCTTGGAGTGCTTTCGCGAGGCGTCCGCTGCGGTCGTCGACCTCGGCGAAGGTGAACCGGGTATCGGTGCTGTCGAAGATCCACGCGGTGCGCTCCGGCCAGAGCTGCGCGGCGCGCGTGACCAGCGCGACCAGGGTGTCGACGTTCTGCAGCGGCGTCACACCCGGCTCCGGAACGCTTCGGTCGACTCGCGGACGGCGGCCGAGTGCTCGGTGATCAGGGCGTGGGTGACCTCGAGCTCCAGCGCGGAGTCGAAGGCGTGGTCGATCCCGGCGTCCAGCGCCCGCTTCGCCATCGTGGCGGCCTCCGGCGGGTGATGCGCGATCTTCTCCGCCCAGCCGAGCGCCAGCGGCATCAGCTCGTCCGCCGGTACGGCGGCGTTGACAAGGCCGAGGTCGTGCGCGCGACGGCCGTCGAACCGGTCGCCGAGCAGCAGCAGTTCCTTGGCCTTGACCGGTCCGACCAGCAGCGGGAGCAGCCTCGACGCGGCACCGGTGACGCTCAGGCCCAGCGACACCTCGGGGAACGCGAACACGGCGTCCTCGGCGGCCAGGATCAAGTCGCAACCCAGCGCGAACTCCGCGCCCGCGCCGATCGCGTACCCGTGCACGGCGGCGATCACCGGCTGACGCAGCGCGCGCAGTCGTCGCGTGACGTCTTGGAGTCGCTCCAGTCTCGTCCGGGAGTCACCCTCCGGGGTGGGTTCCTTCAGGTCGTGCCCGGCGCAGAAGGCGCGGCCGTTGCCGGAGAGCAGGACGACGCGGGCGTCACTGTGCGCGACTTCCTCCAGCGCGGTCAGGAAGTCGTCCACCAGCACGGGCGCGACGGCGTTGAGCCGCTCGGGCCGGTTCAGCCGGATCTGCGCGATGCCGCCCTCGACGGCCAGGTCAACGGTGCTCATGGGAGGGAGCCTAGACGTTCGATCGATCGATCGATAGTGTCGAAGGCATGCAGGTTGACGCGGTGTACGAGAACGCCAGGCTGGTCACCGGCGACACCGCGCTGGCGGTGCTGCACGGCCGGATCGTGGCGCTGGGCGACGACGCGCGCGAGCTGTCCGCCCGTCGCCGGGTGGATCTCGGCGGGGGCTTCGTCGCGCCCGGGTTCCACGACGCGCACAACCACATGGCGTGGTTCGGCATGGGCCTGGACGACGTGCCGCTGAGCGACTGCCGCAGCGTCGACGAGGTGTATGCCGCCGTGGCGCGGCGCGCGGCCGAGCTGCCCGCCGGGAGCTGGGTCGTCGGCAGCGGCTACGACCAGAACAAACTAGCCGGTGGCGAACACCCCGACCGGCATGGTCTTGATCGAGCCGCCCCCGGCATGCTCGTGCGGCTCAAGCACACGTCCGGCCACATGACCCTGGTCAACTCCGCCGTGCTGGACCAGCTGGACCTCGCGAACGTCCCCGTCGGCGGCGACGTGGTGCATTCGTCCGACGGCTCGCCGACCGGGTTGTTGCGCGAGCAGGCGCAGTTGCTGCTGCGTCCGCTGACGTACCCGACGCCGCTCGAATCGGTGGTCCGCGGCCTCGACCGGGCGAGCCAGCAGTACCTGTCCGAGGGCATCACGAGCGTCCAGGAAGCCGGAATCGGCGGCGGCCTGGTCGGCGAGACACCGGCCGAGCTGGCCGCGTACCAGCTCGCGCGCGAACGCGGCGTCCTGCGAGTGCGGAGCACGGTGATGGTCGCCGCGAGCGTCCTGCACGACCTGCCCGACGGCGCCGGCTTCGGCCTGGACCTGGGCCTGCGCACCGGCCTAGGCGACGAGTGGCTGCGCATCGGCCCGATGAAGCTCTTCGCCGACGGCTCGCTGATCGGCCGCACCTGCGCGATGCACGAACCGTTCGACGGCGAACCGGACAACCGCGGCTACTTCCAGGTGCCCGAGGACGAGCTCACGCGCACCATCCGCCAAGCCCACGACGCCGGCTGGCAAATCGCGACCCACGCCATCGGCGACCGAGCTGTCACGGTGGTGTTGGACGCCTACGAAGCCGCCCTCGCCGCCACCCCGCGCGCCGACCACCGGCACCGCATCGAACACTGCGCCGTGCTCCCGCCAGCGGAGCTGACCCGCCTGGCCTCGCTGGGCCTGATCGCGTCCCCGCAAGGCCGGTTCGTGAACGAACTGGGCGACGGCATGCGCGCAGCCCTAGGCGAATCGCGGGTGGCGTGGTGCTACCGCCTCCGCAGCGTCCTCGATGCCGGCTGCGTGCTGCCCGCCAGCTCAGACCGCCCCGTCGTCGACGGCGCCCCGCTGCTGGGCCTCGCCGACATGGTCCACCGCCGGACCTCCACCGGCGAACCGTTCTCGGTGGAGGAAGCGCTGGCCCCGGCGGAGGCCCTGCGCGCCTACACGTACGGCTCGGCCTATGCGACCTTCGCGGAGAGCTACCTCGGCACGCTTGAGCCGGGGAAACTCGCGGATTTCGTGGTGTTGTCCGCGGATCCACTGTCCACTGTGGAGGACGCAAGGGTGCTCGGCACCGCGGTGGGCGGCGAGCTTCTTTACGAGGCCTCGTGATGCTGTTTCACTTGCCTGCGAACGCCATCGCCTCCCGGGCTATCGCGCTCCACTCCAGCGGAGCCTCCGGATCCATCGAAAACCACTCCTTCATCGGGTTGCCTTTGTTCGCGTCGAACCGCACGCCGTGGCCGCTGTCCACCAGTTCGTCCACCCGGGGCTTCGGCAGCTTCACCACGAGGCGGCCGCGGACGAACATCGCGAAAATCCGTCCGTGCACCTTGAGCGCGTGCGAGCCGAAGCCGCGGCCGACCCGGGGCGGCGTGACGCCCGGGCAGCGCTGCAGCTCGTCGACCAGGTCTTCGAACCGCTCTTCTGTCATTTCCGCACGGTAACCGAGACCACCGACAAAACCGCCAGAACCAGAAAGGGGCGCCCGATGCCCGTACGCGACGCTGTCTTCGAGGACGTCGAGGAGATCTGCAGCCTTATCGAGGAACACGCGGTCTACGAGGACAAGCACGACCTCAAACTCGACCGCGCCGAGATGAGCGGTCACCTGTTCGGGCCGGAGCCGAAGGCGTGGGTGCTGATCTGCACTCCGCCGGGACGGCCGGACCTGGTGGCCGGGTTCGCCTTCTGCAGCTGGAATTTCTCCACTTGGGAGGGTCGCCCGGGGATCTGGCTCGACGATCTGTTCATCCGTCCGGAGCACCGCAGGCACGGGCTGGGCCGGGAGCTGCTCGACGCCCTCCGCGCCCGCACGACGGGGCGGGTCGAGTGGGACATGCAGGCGGGCAACGCCAAGGCGGAGGCGTTCTACGCGCAGCTCGGCGCGGAGCCGGTGCCGGGGTGGGTTCGTTACCGCTGGCGGCCGTGACTCCGCGTCGGCGCGGCTAGCCCGCTGGCGGCCGTGACCGAACAACGAGGTCCTTGAGCGGGGCGGCGGCTGCGGTACGGTCCTGGCCGGGCTGCCCAGACGGGGTGACCGCGCCGGACCGGCGCGACAGACCAGACCGGCGGCCTCTGGCGGCCCTGACCGGCAGACCACACCAGACCGGGCCCCGTATCGTATGCGGCATGGGAGATGGTTCCGTCCGGAGGTCGTCGTCGGTCGAGGACTACGTGCGGGTGATCTACGGGCTGGTCGAACGGGGCGAGGCGGTCACCAACGCGTCGCTGGCCGGGCGGCTTGAGGTGAGCCCGTCGTCGGCGTCGGGCATGGTCACGAAGCTTTCGCAGCTCGGCCTGGTCGCGCACGTGCCCTACCGCGGCATCGAGCTGACCTCCGAGGGGCGCCAGCTCGCCCGGTCGGTGCTGCGCAGGCACCGGCTGATCGAGACGTACCTGGTCTCCGAACTCGGCTTCACCTGGGACGAGGTCCACGCCGAGGCCGACGCGCTGGAGCACGCCGTCTCCGATCGGCTCGTCGAGCGCATCGCGGCCAAACTCGGCAACCCCGTTCGCGATCCGCACGGCGATCCGATTCCGGCTCCGGACGGCAGCGTCGAGGAACTCCCGATGCGCATTCTGGACGACCTGCCGCCCGGTGCGGTCGGCGAGATCGTCCGGGTGTGGGACACCGATCCGGACCTGCTGCGCTACCTCACCGAGCACGCGATCGGCCTCGGCGAGCGCATCGAGGTGGTCGAGCGGCAGCCGTTCGGCGGGCCGATGGTGGTGAAGGTCGGGCAGCCGCCGGACGCCGCCACGCACGCTATCGGCAAGGAGATCGCGCAGGCGTTGTCGGTGACCCTGCGCTGACACACCGTGCGCCCTGGAGCGTACGCGCGAGTGTCGCTGTCGAGCGGATGTGCCGTGAAGGGCCTAAGCCGACGATAAGCGGCATGACTACTGCCAAACCCTTCCGCTTCGGGATCGTCACCGGGTATGCACCGGATCTGCCGTCCTGGACCGCGCAGGCTCGCCGGATCGAGGACCTCGGCTTCGACGTCATGTTCGCGACCGATCCGGTCGGCGGGCTCGATCCGTTGACGCTCGTTCCGGCCGCCGCCGCGGTCACCAGCAAGCTCACCCTCGGCACCTTCGTGCTCGCCGATCCGTTCCGTGCCGCGCGGAACCTCGCGTGGCAGGCCGATTCACTGCATCAGGCGACCGGCGGCCGCTTCCTGCTGGGGCTGGGCGTCGGCCATCCCGGCGCGGGGAAGCACGCGGAAACGCTCGGGCGTGAGTTCGGTTCGCCGGGCGAACGCGTCGCCCGGTTGGCGGACACCATCGAGGTGCTTTCGCAGCGCCCCGACCGCCCGCCGCTATTGCTCGCGGGTTCCGGGCCCAAAATGCTCGCGCTCGCCGCGCGCACCGCCGACGTCGTGACGTTTTCCTGGGGACCGCGCACGACCGAGGAACAGGCTGACTCCATTGTGGACACTTTTCGCTCGTTCGCGGGAGGCCGGGATGTCGAATTGGCGGTGAACCTGAGCGCGATCGGGGACAAGCCTTCGCCGTGGCTCGCCCGCTACACCGGGGTTGACGTACCGCAACTGGTCGAGGAGAAAGCTGTCACCGTGCTGCCGGAAAACCCCGACGCCGCTGGGGAAATGCTTCTCCGCTGGCGAGAGCGGTGGGGGATTTCCTGTGTCACGGTCAATTCCGGCTATGCGGAACCGTTCGCCGCGATTGTCCAGGCATTCTCCGCACAAGGGTGACAGCTCTTCCGATCATGCGTTGTCCGGCCTACGCTCCGAGGTTTCCCAGCGACGTGGTTCGGAGCGTGTGCGATGACCGGTCAGCGAACACCGACGATCGACCGGGGGAGTACAACAGGGCGGGATCTCGGGCAATTGCTCGAAACCGGCCCGTTCGCCGAAGCGCTGCGCGCGGCCATCCGGGCCCGCGGGCTCGGACTCGAACGCATCAGATATCGGCTGCGGGGAAGGGGAACCACGGTCAGTCTCGCGACATTGAGCCATTGGCAATCCGGACGCTGCCGCCCGGAACGCCCGGAATCGTTGCGGGCATTGCGAAATCTCGAGCAGATCCTCGGCGTCCCGGACGGGTCGCTGCGCAGGCTGCTCGGCCCGCCGCGTCCGCGCGGCCAGTTCCATCAGCCGGGCCAGCAGCTCTCCTGAGCGCGCCCGGCCGCGGCGGACGGCGAGTGCGCCGGCGTATCCCGACGCCTACGCGCCGTCGTCCGCCGCGTTCGCCCGGACTGCGGTGCACGGCGGAGCGCCGGACCGCGCGCTTACCAGCCAGGAGAACCCCAATGTGGCGTTGGGTGCGTGGGGTGCACCCAATGTGGCGTTCGGTGCGTGGGATGCACCCAATGCCGCATTGGGGGCGCGCAAGCCCGGTGAGCTGAAGCCAGCGGCCCGTCAGGCGGCTTCTACGATCAGGCCTATGCGTGCGGTCGTGATCGAAGAGTTCGGCGTGCTTCCGGAAGTGCGGGAAGTACCGGATCCGGTGACCCCGGACGGCGGGGTCGTCATCGCCGTCGAAGCGACCGGGGTGTGCCGCAGCGACTGGCACACCTGGCAGGGCCACGACGAGGCCGTCCGGTTGCCGCACGTGGCCGGGCACGAACTCGCCGGGCGGATCGTTGAGATCGGCAAGGGAATCAAGGGCTGGGCGAAGGGCGACCGGGTGACGGTCCCGTTCGTGTGCGCGTGCGGCGTTTGCGCGCAGTGTGCCAAGGGCGACCAGCAGATCTGCGACGACGAGTTCCAGCCCGGCGCGACCCACTGGGGTTCGTTCGCCGAGCTGGTCGCCATCGAGCATGCCCAGCCGAACCTGGTCGCGTTGCCGGACTCGATGTCGTCGGCGGAAGCTGCTGCGCTCGGTTGCCGCTTCGGGACGGCTTTCCGCGCAGTGTTGCGCCAGGGCGGCGTACGCGCGGGGCAGTGGGTGTCTGTGTACGGCTGCGGCGGCGTCGGCATCTCCGCGGTTCTCCTGGCAGCCGCTGCGGGCGCGAAGGTAGTGGCGGTGGACGTCTCGCCGCAGGCGCGCGCGTTGGCGGAGCGTTCTGGTGCCGTGCTGAGTGTCGATGCCAGCGCGTTCGACGGGCCGGAGGCGTTGGCCGCGTACGTCCGCGAGCGCACCGAAGGCGGTACGCACGTGTCACTGGACTGTCTGGGCTCCCCGGTCACCTGTGCGGCTTCGGTGGGCAGCTTGCGCAAGCGCGGACGGCACGTCCAGGCCGGGCTGATGCCGCCCAGCCAGGGGGTGCCGCCGATTCCGATGCATCGGGTGGTCGGCGGAGAGCTGGAGATTGTCGGGATCCACGGGCTGCAGGCCTATGAGTACCCCGAGTTGCTCGGCGTGGTGGAGCGGTCCGGGATTGATCTGGACGGGTTGATCGGCACGCGGATCGGGCTCGACGGAGTGCCAGGCGCGCTCGCTGCGATGAGTAATCCGGTGCCTGCCCGGGCCGGGGTGACTGTCGTCGAGTTCGGGTGACGAATGGTGACCGGCGAACACCCTGGGTGGCGAGTCCGAGTTGTAGCTGACGAAAACCTGGCGGGTCCCCCGGCGGTGTGCAATTCTCCGAAGCTTGGCGGCAAGTGGCGAGGGGAACCCGCCGCAGGAGCGCCCGGCAGGGTGACTCCTGCGGCCACCGGCCACGGAGCGGCGTGATGGAGCTGCTGCCGCGTCCCCGCCGGGAAATCGCACCGGGAGCGGTGCACGTCCCGGATTGGCTTTCCGGGCAAGAACAACGCGACCTCGTCACGGCCTGTCGCGGCTGGCGCGGTTACCGCTCGACCCGGCTGCCCAGCGGCGGGGTGATGTCGGTGCGCACGGTCTGTCTCGGCTGGCAGTGGCTGCCGTACCGCTACGACCGGCTGCGCGAGGACGGTTCGCCGGTGGAGCCGTTCCCGGACTGGCTGGCCGACCTCGGCCGCCGCGCGCTCGCCGACGCCTACGACCGGCCCGCCGACGATTACCAGCCCGACGTCGCGCTCGTGAACTACTACGACGCGACCGCGAAAATGGGCATGCACCAGGACAAAGACGAGCGTTCGACGGAGCCGGTGGTCTCGCTCAGCCTCGGCGACACCTGCGTATTCCGCTTCGGCAACACCGAGCACCGGAACCGGCCGTACACCGATGTCGAACTGCGCTCAGGCGACCTGTTCGTCTTCGGCGGCCCGGCGCGGCTGGCGTTCCACGGGGTGCCGAAAACCTTGCCCGGCACGGCGGATCCGGATCTTGGCCTGACCGGGCGGCTCAACCTGACGCTGCGGGTGTCGGGGATGTGAACCGGACCCGCTGGCCCGGCCGGAGTTGGGCGGCGAGGTCTAGGTCGTTCTCGTCCACCACAGCAGCGACGGGGTAACCACCGGTCACCGGATGGTCGGCGAGGAACAGGATCGGCACTCCGGACGGCGGTACCTGGAGTGCGCCGGGGACGGCGGCTTCCGGGGCCAGTTCGCCGACGCGGGCGCGGGTGAGCGCGGGGCCGTCCAGGCGGACGCCGACGCGGTCGAGGTCGTTGGTCACGGTGTAGGCACCAGTGAGCAAAGTGGACAGTGCGGACGCGGTGAACCAGTCCAGTCGCGGGCCGGGTTCCAGGCGCAGTACGGGTTCTTCCACCAGCCGGGGCAACGGGGCGAGGTCGACACAAGGGTCGCCCTGCACTGCCGAACCGATCGGCAGCGACATTCCCGCCGCGAGGACGGGCGGGCCGAGTTTGCCCAGCGTGTCGGTGGCTCGCGCGCCGAGCACCGGCGGTACGTCCAGGCCGCCGCGTACCGCGAGGTAGCTGCGCAGGCCGAGCGAAGGGACGCCGAGTTCGAGTTCGTCGCCAGGGCGCAGGACGATCGGCGCACCGACGGCAGCGGCCCGCCCACCAGCGCGGATCGGTACCTGAGCGCCGGTGACCGCGACGGTGGTGTGTTCGGAGACCCGCACCCGCAGGCCGCCTAGGGTGACTTCCAGCGCCGCATGCGTTTCGGGGTTGCCGACGAGCCGGTTCGCCAGCTTCAGCGAGCCCCGGTCAGCCGCGCCGGAGCGGCCGACGCCGACTGCCGCGTAGCCAGGCCGTCCGAGGTCTTGCACGGTCGCGAACGGGCCCGGCGCGAGGATCTCGATTTTGCCGGTCACCGAATCTCCTCGAACCGCACGACAGTGCCTGGGACCAGCAGATTCGGTTGCTGACGGTCGACGTTCCACACCTGCGCGTCGCTGTGGCCGAGCAGGTGCCAGCCGCCGGGCGACGGATGCGGGTAGATCGCGCTGTACTCACCGGCGATCGCCACCGCACCCGCGGGCACGCGCGTGCGCGGCGTGCTCCGGCGCGGCAGGTGCAACGCTGGGTCGAGGCCGGTCAGGTAGGCGAAACCGGGAGCGAAACCGCAGAAAGCCGCGACGTAGGTGCCCGCCGAATGCCGTTGCACGACTTCGGAAACGGACAGCCCGGTGGCTTCGGCGACGTCCGCCAGGTCAGCGCCGTCGTAGCGCACCGGCAGGGTGACAGCCTCCGTCGCGCGCGCAGAGACATCCACTGTGGACAGTGAAGCGAGCGAACGAGACAGGGCAACGGAATCGGTGCGGGCAGGGTCGAAACGGACCAGCAGGGTGCGTGCGGCGGGGACAAGCTCGACGACGCCCTCGGGTTCGGCGGCTTCGCAGGCCGCCTGGAACCCGAGTACGTCGTCGACCTCCACCAGCAACGCGGAACGGCCGTAGCGCAATACAGTGTTCAAACCGGTCACACGAACGACCTCAACACCACGCCGGATTCGGTGAGCAGTTCGCGAATCCGGCGAGCCAACTCAACCGCACCGGGCGTATCCCCGTGCACGCAAAGGGAATCCGCCCGCAGCATGAGCTTGCCGCCGTCAACGTCGACGACCTCGCCGGTGGTCGCCATGGTGAGCGCCCTCGCGGCGACTTCGTCAGTGTCGTGCAGTACCGCGCCTGGAAGCTTGCGCGACACCAGACGTCCTTCAGGCGTGTACGCGCGGTCGGCGAACGCTTCTGCGTACGCAGGCACGCCCGCTGCTTGAGCCGCGCGCAGCATTTCGGAGTCCGGAGGACACAGCAGCGCCAGGTCGGTGTGATAGCGCCGTACGCCTTCGACAAGCGCTGCTGCTTGCTCCGGATCGACAGCTGCCGTGTTGTACAGCGCGCCGTGCGCCTTCACGTAACGCACGCAGCTGTGCGCCGCGCGCGCGAAGGCGTCGAGAGCGCCGATTTGGTACAGCACTTCGTCCGCGAGGTCTTCCGGCGCGATGTCGAGCGCTCGACGGCCGAAGCCGGCCAGGTCGCGGTAGCCGACGTGCGCGCCGATGGTGACGCCGCGTTCGGCCGCGCGTTCGCACACGCGGCGCATCACGCTCGCGTCGCCCGCGTGAAAGCCGCACGCGATGTTCGCGCTGGTCACGATGTCGAGCATGGCTTCGTCGTCGCCCATGGTCCAGGCGCCGAAGCCTTCGCCGAGGTCGCTGTTGAGGTCCATGTCATCCCACCTGGTAGTCGCGATCGGGCCGGTCGGTCAAGAACATGTACCCGGGGGCGTGCGTGATGGCGAACGGCGGCCGGGACGCCATCAGCGCCGCCTGCGGGGTGACGCCGCAAGCCCAGAACACCGGCACGTCACCGGGCGCGGCGTCGACCGGATCGCCGAAATCCGGCCGCGCGAGGTCGGAGATGCCCAGCTCAGCGGGGTCGCCGACGTGGACCGGGGCACCGTGCACCGCGGGCATCGCGGCGGTGATCGCCGCGGCGTCCTCGACCTGGGTTTCCGGAATCTGGCGCATCGACACCACCATCGGGCCGCTCAGCCGCCCGGCCGGTTCGCACTGCCGGTTCGTCACGTACATCGAGACGTTGCGGCCCTGCTCCGCGTGCCGCAGCGGAATGCCCGCGGCGCGCAGCAGTGTCTCGAAGCTGAAGCTGCACCCGATGGAGAACGCGACCATGTCGCTGCGCCACACCCCGGTGGCGTCGGCGATTTCGCTGGTCAGCGCGCCGTTGTGCCACACACGGTAACGCGGCAGGTCGGTGCGCAGGTCCGCGCCGGGCGCGAGCCGGGTGGTCGGGTCGCCGGGTTCGCTGACGTCGAGCACCGGGCACGGCCGCGGGTTGCGGGCGCAGAACTCGCGGACGTCGTCGGCCCAGTCCGCCGGTACGGCGATCAGGTTGGTCTGTGCGAAACCGTCGGCCCAGCCGGTGGTCGGGCGTTCGGTGCCGGTGCGAAAGAGCGCACGGGCTTCGGCCGGAGTGAGCGTCGACGGATCGTAGGAAGTGGTCATCCCTCCACCAGCTCCTTGCCTCGCGTTTCCGGCAGCCCGAGCAGCGCTACCGCGGCGATCGCGTAACCGACCGCGCCGAGCACGATCGCGCCGCCCGCACCGAGAAAGCCCACCACAGCAGGGAAAGCAGCACCGACCGCGCGGCCGAAGTTGTAGGTGAAGCCCTGCCCGGTGGCGCGCAGCTCAGTCGGGTACAGCTCGGCGAGGTACGCGCCGAAGCCGCTGAAGATCGCCGAAGTCGAGAAGCCGAGCGGGAAACTGATCAGCAGCATCAGGCCGTTCGCGCCGTAAGGCAGCTGCACGAACAGCACGATCAGCAGCGCGGAAACGACGGAGAACAGCAGGAACGTCTTCTTCCGGCCGAGCAGGTCGGTGAGGTAGCCGCCGCAGACGTAGCCGATGAACGCGCCCGGGATCAGCAGCGCGAAGTAGCCGCCGGTGTTGACCACGGACAGGCCGCGGCTGCTCTGCAGGTACTTCGGCATCCAGGTGAACAGCGTGTAGTAACCGCCCTGGACGCCGGTCGCGAGGAGCGCGGCGAACACCGTGGTACGCAAGAGATTCGGCTTGAAAATCCCGGCGAGCGAGCCTTTGACCTTGGCCGAAACCCGCCGTGCGGCTGCCTCAGGCGCATCCTCCACACTGCGTCGGACCCACAGCACGAGCAGCGCCGGAATGACGCCGACCCAGAACAGCACGCGCCACGCGATGTCCTGGTCGAGGACGCTGAACAGCACCGTGTAGACGATGACCAGCAGGCCCCAGCCGACCGCCCACGCGCTCTGCACGAACGCGACCGTGCGGCCGCGGTACTTGGCCGAGCAGTACTCGGCGACCAGCGCGGCGCCGACCGCCCACTCGCCGCCGAACCCGAGCCCCTGCAGGCCGCGGAAGATCAGCAGCGTTTCGAAGTTGGGCGCGAATCCGCACAGCACCGTGAAGATCGTGTACATCGCGATGGTCAGCTGCAGCGTGCGGACGCGGCCGATGCGGTCGGCGAGCACGCCGGCCCCGACGCCGCCGATCGCGGACACGACCAGCGTGACGGTGCTGAGCAGGCCCGCTTCGCCGGACGTGATGCCGAAGTAGGCGGTGATCGCGGCCAGGCCGAAGGGCAGGGTCTGGTAGTCGAACGAATCGAGGCCGTAGCCGCCGAAGGCGCCGAGGAAGGCGCGGCGGCCCTTGTGGCCGAGCGAGCGATACCAGCCGAACGGGCGGGCCGCGTTCGCGGTGCCGTCGGCGACGTTGACGTTCATAGGGCACCTCACAAGGGGGACGAACTCATGGTGGCACGAGTCACATGGCCGCTACCGTACGGATCGTTCAACAATTCCACAAGTCCCTCATTTTATTGTTCACCGCCCGCTGGCTACGCTGGGCGACGTGGTCACCGACGGAGAGCCCATGGGCCTGGAAGCGGATCGCGGCCTGCTCGGCCGGACGAGCACCGCGGAGCGGGTCGCCGGCGTGCTGCGCACGCGTGTTTCCGAGGGGTACTTCCTGCCCGGAGTACGGCTTTCGGAGCAGGACATCGGCAGCGCGCTCGGGGTCTCGCGCAACACGCTCCGTGAGGCATTCCGGTTGCTGACCCACGAACGGCTTCTGGTGCACGAGCTGAACCGCGGGGTGTTCGTGCGGGTGCCGAGCGTCGAAGACGTGCGCGACATCTACCGGGTCCGCAAGCTCATCGAGTGCGCGGCGGTTCGCGACGTGACCGAGAAGCCGGCGGCGTACGAGAAGATCGCCAGCACGGTCGCGGACGGCGATCGCGCGGCGAAGCAGGCGCAGTGGCAGGACCTGGGCACTGCGAACATCCGTTTCCACGCGGAACTGGTGGCGCTCGCCGGCAGCGAGCGCATTGTCGAGCTGATGCAGGCGCTCACCGCGGAGCTGCGGCTGGTGTTCCACGTGATGGCCGACCCGCGCCGCTTCCATGAGCGGTATCTGCCGCGGAACCACGAAATCCTGGACGTGCTCGCGACCGGCGACGGGATCCGTACGGCGGAGATGCTCGCCGGCTACCTCGACGACGCGGAAGCGCAGTTGGTCGAGGCCTATGCGGAGCTCGCCGGAACCCGCTGAGCCGTTCGGCCGAAACCGGCCGGTTTGCCCGGGAAGGCAGCGAGAATGGCCGTTCGGCCCCTCCTGCCAGCCGGGAGGCGCCACGGCGTGCGCGGGCTGGCTACCGTCGGCAGTGGGCCGCGCGAGAGCGCCGCCCCGGGCGTTGGGACCCCCAGCCGACGCGCGGAGGACGGCCCACGGCCGGGCGGTCGATCTTGGTTCCCGCCCGGCCCGCGCGGTTTCCGCGGCGGACCGTGGCCACCGGGGGGAGGTCACGGCCCGCCGTCCTTATTCGTCCACAGTGGACGGCTACTGGTTCACCGACCATTTCTGGTTGACGTTCCCGGTGCACGTCCACAGCTGCAGTTTCGTGCCGTTGGCCGAACTGACCCCCGCCGCGTCGAGGCATTTGTTCGCATGCGGGTTGACGATGTCGTGCGCCGCGGTCACGACCCACTGCTGCGCGTTGCTGTTGTTGCAGTCGTACATCTGGACCGGAGTGCCGTCGTCGGTGCCGGAGTACTTGACGTCCATGCACTTGCCGAGCGCGCGAATGGTCCCGTCGCCGCCGATGGTCCAGTTCTGCGCGGCGTTTCCGTTGCAGTCGGTGATCTGCAGCTGGGTGAAGTTCGCCGGATTGGCCCAGGGCACGTCGACGCACTTGCCGCCGATGCCGATGATCCGGCCGCTGGACCCGCCGTCGCTGCTGGTGTTCACGTGCACGTAGTCGACGACCAGCTGCTGCGGGAATTGCGTGTTCCCGTCCGGGTCTCCTGGCCAGTCGCCGCCGACGGCGAGGTTCAGGATCAGGTAGAAGGGATGGTCGAAGACCCAGCGGTTGCCGTTCAGATCGGCCGGGGTGCGGGTCTGGTAGGCGTTGCCGTCGACCGACCAGACGATCTTGTTCGGCGACCAGTCGACCGCGTAGGTGTGGAAATCGTCGGCGAAGACAGGGCCGTTGTACGCCGCGCCGATGCCGCCCGCGCCGGAGTAGCCGGGGCCGTGAATGGTGCCGTGCACGGTGTTCGGTTCGCGGCCGATGTTCTCCATGACGTCGATTTCGCCGTCGTTCGGCCAGTTTCCGCCGCCGAGCATCCAGAACGCGGGCCACATGCCTTGGCCGCGCGGGATCTTCATCCGGGTTTCGACGTGCCCGTATGCCTGGCTGAATTTGCCGGCGGTGTTGAGCCGGGCGGAGGTGTACTGGCAGGTGCCGTACCAGCAGGTGTGGCCGGAGTTTTCGCGTTTGGCGGTGATGACCAGGTGGCCTTGGCCGTCGAGGGCGCCGTTGGCCGCACCGGCGGTGTACCACTGGCGTTCGTGGTTGTTTCCGTTGTTGTCGCCGGTTTCGTAGGTCCATTTCGACGCGTCGGCGGCGGCGCCGGCGGGGCCGTTGAAATCGTCGGTGAAGCTTTCGGCGGCGGCCGCGGTGGGAGGGGCGAGCACCGCCGGGGCGGTCTGCAGGCCGAGCGCCAGGAGTGCGGCTGCGGCCAAGGCGGTGGGGACGCGTCTGAGGAATCTGGGCATGCGTGGTCACCTCGGTTTCGGGGAGGAACCTTGAGCGAGGGAGTGCTTTGTTGTGGCGGGCAACAAAGTAGGAAGAGTATGCCTGGTCTGGACCTCTGCGGCAATGGTCAACGTACGTGAGGGCCACCCTGAGGGAATCTGATTCCCTCAGGGTTCCCCTCACGTACTCGCGGCAGCGGCCCGCGGGGTCACCTGACCGAGGGTAAGGCTGCCCCTACCGCGCTGACGCCAGTCGGCACCATGGTTCGCCCGGGGTACCCGTCCTACGTTCGGAAGTGCCAGCCGAGAACGGACGAGAAGAGAGAGGCCGACATGACGGCGGGGACGGATCTTCGACCACCGCGGGCCACGCCCGCAGCGGAGCGAACGGTACGGGTCGAGCCGGGAAAGCACTGGTGGCGGAGACCGTGGGTGGGGCCGCTGGGGCTGGTGGTGGTCGCGTTCCTGGCTTATTCGCTGCCGCCGTATCTGGCGTTCGACCCGGCGCAATCGAGGGTCCCGTCGACGTTCCCCGCGCACTACTTGTTCCTGGTGGGGCACGTGGTGTTCGGGTCGATCGCGATGGTGTCCGCGCTGCTGCAGATCTGGCCGTTGATCCGGCGGAAGTACCCGGTGCTGCACCGCTACTCCGGCCGCGCGTACGTGTTCGCGGGAGTGCTGCCGTCCGGGTTGCTGGCGCTGACGATCGGCGCGGCGACCCCGTTCGGGCCGGTGACGCGGGCCAGCGACGTGCTGCTCGCGGTGCTGTGGCTCGGTACGACGTGGGCGGGCTACCGCGCCGCTCGCGAACGCCGCTTCGGCGATCACCGGCGCTGGATGATCCGCAGCTTCGCGTTGACGATGTCGATCATTCTCAACCGGCTGATCGGCCCGATCGCGGCGATTTTCCTGGAACCGCAGATCGCCACGACGTTCGGCGGCAGCGAGATCGCGTTCGGGCAGTCGATCGCGGCGCTCGGGGCGTGGGTGAGCTGGACGGTCGCGCTGATCGCGGCGCAGCTGTGGCTCGACCGGAAACCGAAGCGCCGCGCGAGTGTTTAGCCCTCGCTGAATAGTTTGATGTCCGCGCCGCCTGCTTGTTAGAACACCAGCAGGCGGCGCGGATGCATTCGGTGCGAGGGGTACACCGAATGACAGCTCATCCGCGCCGCTGCAAAGACCGCGCGATGATCGTCCGCTGGATCTCCGACGCGCCTTCGTAAATACGCGGCGCTCGGACCTCTCGATACAAATGCTCCAGCAAATGCCCTCGCCGCAACGCTCGTGCGCCGTGCAATTGCACCGCTTGATCCACGACGTATTGCGCGGTCTCGGTCGCGAACAACTTCGCCATTGCCGCGCGACCGGCCAGGTTCTGCTCGCCCGCGTCGTAAGCCGCCGCGGCGGCGTAGACCAGCAGACGGCCGGCTTCCGTTCGCGTCGCCATTTCGGCCAGCGTGTGCGCGACTGTCTGCTGCTTCACCAACGGGCCGCCGAATGCTTCGCGCGAAGCGGTGTACTCCACGGTGGCGTCGAGGGCGGCTTGCGCCATGCCGACGGCGAAGGCGCCGACGCTCGGGCGGAACAGGTCCAAAGTGCGCATTGCTACGGCGAAACCGCGGTTTTCCTCGCCGAGCAGTTCGTCGCGGTTTACCCGGACGCCGTCGAACACCACGGTGCCAATCGGGTGTGGGCTCACCAGATCCAGGTGTTCGCCGCTGAGCCCGGCGCGGTCGCCAGGGACGACGAAGGCGCTGACGCCGCGTGAACCGGCGTCGGGAGTGGTGCGGGCGAAGACCGTGTAGAAATCGGCTTCTGGGGCGTTCGAGATCCACATTTTCGTGCCGGTGAGCCGCCAGCCGTCACCGTCTGGTTCGGCGGCTAACTGGAGGGCGGCTGCGTCGGAACCGGCGTCCGGTTCGGTCAGCGCGAAAGCGGCGACGGCGTCACCGGCGGCGACAGCGGGGAGCCAGCGCTGGACCTGTTCGTCCAAACCGGACTGGAGTACCGGGTAGCTGCCCAATCCCTGCAATGCCAGCGCGGTCTCGGCTTCGGTGCTTTGCGTGGCGAGGGCTTCCCGCAGCAGGCACAGATCGGTCGCGGCGGCCTGCCGAGTTGGCTGTCCACTTTCGACACCGGGGAACAACCGGGCGAGCAGGCCGTGCGAGCCCATTGCCTTCAGCAGTGGTCGGTTTACCGCGCCTTCGGCACCGGCGGCGGCCAGTTCGACTAGCTGTTCGGCGGCGATCTTCCGGACGGACGCGGCGTAGGCGGTCTGTTCCGGAGTGAATGCGAAAGCGTTCATCGGGCGTCCTCCGGTCGCCAGCGGGCATGGGCGGTTTGGTGGCCGCCGGTGCGGACCAGGTCGAGTCGTGGCTCTGGACCGTCGGTGCGGCCGGTCTGCGGTGGGCGTTTGCCCGCTGCCCACTGTTTCGGCCACGCCACCGGATACTCCTGCGCGGCGGCCGCGTGCAGAGTCCATTGTGGATTGAACAGGTGGGTGCGGCCGAGTGCGCACAGGTCGGCACGGCCCGCGAGGATGAGCGAGTTCACGTCGTCGTAAGAGGAAATCGCGCCGACGGCGATCACTGCGGTGCCGTAGCGACGGCCGACCTCGTTGCGGATCCGGTCGGCATACGGAGTTTGGTAGCTGCGCCCGAACTTCGGCTGTTCTTCGCTGACCACCTGGCCGGTCGACACATCGATCGCGGCCGCGCCGTGTTCGGCGAACGCCTGCGCGATGGCCACGGCTTCGTCGGCGTCGTTGCCGCCCTCGAACCAGTCGGTGGCCGATATCCGGACGGTCAGCGGACGGTCGGCCGGCCACACGGCGCGGACGGCGTCGAAGACCTCCAGAGGGAAGCGCAGCCGGTTTTCCGGGGAACCGCCGTAGGAATCGGTGCGCTGGTTGGTCAGCGGGGACAGGAAGGACGACAGCAGATAGCCGTGCGCACAGTGCAGTTCCAACAGATCGAACCCAGCGCGCGCGGCGGCTTCGGCGGCTGAGACGAACTGGTCCCGGATCTCGCCCAGTTCGGCGACGGTCAGCTCGCGCGGCGTCTGGTTGTTCGGCGAATACGGCAGCGCGGACGGCGCACAGACCTCCCAGTTGCCTTCCGGCAACGGGTCGTCAATGCCTTCCCACATCAGTTTCGTCGAGCCCTTGCGACCGGAGTGCCCCAGCTGCAACCCGATCTTCGCCGGGGTTTCGCGGTGCACGAACTCGACGATCCGCTTCCACGCGGCTTCCTGCTCGGAGGTGTAAAGCCCGGGGCAACCCGGCGTGATCCGGCCTTCGGCGGACACGCAGATCATCTCGGTCATCACCAGTCCGGCTCCGCCGAGCGCCTTGCTTCCCAGGTGCACCAGGTGGAATTCGCCAGGCACGCCGTCGACCGCGGAGTACATGTCCATCGGCGACACGATGATCCGGTTCGGCAATTCCAGCGAGCCGATCCGCACTGGCTGGAACATCGGCGGCGCGACGGAAGTACCGAGCGAATCGGCGAACCACTGATCCAGCGAGGCGGCGAATTCCTTGTCCCGCAGCTTCAGGTTGTCGTAAGTGACGCGACGGCTGCGGGTAAGCAGGTTGAACGCGAACTGCTCCGGTTCCTGATGCGTGTACTGCGCCAGATTCTCGAACCACTCCAGGCTGGCCTGCGCCGCCCGCTGCGTGGAATTGACGACCGGACGACGCTCTTCTTCATACGCAGCAAGGGCTTCCGGAACGCTCGGCTGCTCGTGCAGACACGCGGCGAGCGCGAGTGCGTCCTCCATGGCGAGCTTCGTGCCGGAACCGATCGAGAAATGCGCCGTGTGCGCCGCATCGCCGAGCAGCACGACATTGTCGTGGACCCAGCTTTCGCAGCGGACCGTGCCGAAGGTGGCCCACTTGGAGTTGTTGGCCAGCAACTGATGTCCGTCGAAAATGTCGCCGCACAGTTCGCGGATCAGCTCGATCGACTTCTCGTCGCTCTCGCCCGGGCCGAGTCCGGTGGCGGCGATCGGGCCGAATGCCCGTTGCCACACGTCTTCGTGCATCTCCAGGATGAACGTGCTGCCGTCGCGGCCGTACGGATAACCGTGGACCTGCATGATGCCGTGCGGCGTTTCGAGCACGTAGAACTTGAACGCGTCGAAGACCAGGTCAGTGCCGAGCCAGATGTACCGGCACTGCCGCGTCTCGACGGAAGGCCGGAACGAATCGGCGAACGCCGTGCGCACCGCGGAATTCACGCCGTCCGCGGCGACCACGAGATCGGAAGAAGCTGCCAGCTCGGCGGGATCCGGCGCGACACTGCGGAATCGGACATCAATGCCCATTTCGCGGCACCGCTGCTGCAGGATCGAGAGCAGCCGTTTGCGGCTCATCGCGGCGAATCCGTGCCCGCCCGAAGTGGACACGGATTCGCGGTAGTGCACGTCGATGTCGTCCCAGCGCGCGAAGTCCCGGCGCATCGCCTCGTGTACGGCCGGGTCGGCGTGCTCGATGCCGCCGAGTGTCTCGTCGGAGAAGACGACGCCGAAGCCGAACGTGTCGTCGGGCGCGTTGCGCTCCCAGACCGTGATCTCGTGGTCCGGGCCGAGTTGTTTCGCGAGCACGGCGAAGTAGAGGCCCGCTGGCCCGCCGCCGACTACTGAAATCCGCACGCCGTTCAGGGTATGTCGCGTGAAGTACGGTCGTCAAGAAGACGATAGATGGGTTACGCTCCCCGGCATGGAGCGGATCAATCCCCCCGAGCTGGGCAAGCCGTCGGGGTTCTCGCACGCGGTGGCGGCGCAGGGCCGGTTGGTGTTCCTCGCCGGGCAGACCGCGCTGGACGCGGAGAACCGGATCGTCGGCGACGGCGTGGTCGAGCAGTTCGAGCGCGCACTCGGCAACCTGCTCACCGCGTTGCGCGCGGCGGGCGGCGAACCCGCGGACCTGTGCAGCCTGACCGTCTACATCGTCGACATGGACGACTACAAGGCCAACGCGCGCGAGATCGGCCGCGTGTGGAAGCGGCTGGTGGGCGCGGATTACCCGGCGATGGCGGGTATCGGCGTGAACCGGCTGTGGGACGTCGAGGCGCTGGTGGAAGTGCAGGGCTACGCGGTGGTCAACCGCTGAGCACCTGCTGCAGGTGCGTGCGCGCGGCTTCCTCGAGCCGGTCGTGCAGCGTGAAGAACACCTCCGCGGCGCGGATGCCAGACCAGTCCTCGGGCAGCAATTCCGCGGGCAGGCACGGGTCGAGGTACGGCATCCGCCGCCAGCCGGTGAGTACGCGCAGGTAATCGGCGAACGCCTCGTCCGCGGGTGTCGTGCGGCGGCGCTGCCACCGGCGCAGCGCCGGCTCGTGCTCTTCGAGGAACGCCGTGTACAGCTCGTCCAACTGGTCCAGGTCCCACCACTCGCGCACCTTTTCGCGCGGGTCGCCGAAGGCGAGGTGCTCGGCGCGGAACACGTCGGCGTACTCAGCGAGCCCGAGGCGCTCCAGCGCGCCGACAGTGGCCTCGTACAGATGCGTCGGCGCGATCCAGACGCCTGAGGAAGCGGTGCCGAAACCCAGCCGGGACAGTTGAGTGCGCAGCACATGCCGCTTGTGCCGTTCGGTTTCCGGCACCGAGAACACCGCGAGCAGCCAGCCGTCGGCGAGTTTCGCGCGGTCCCGGCGGAAGATCCGTTCATCGCCTTCGCGGAGCAAATCCAGTGCCGTACCGGACAATTCGTACCCGGCGGATCCGTCGCGGCGCACGGCTTCGAGCACCCCGCGCCGTTTGAGCCGGGAAATCGACGACCGCACCGCGGGCTCGTCGACCCCGACCGCGGCGAGCAGATCGATCAGCGAGGCGACCGAAAGCCATTCGCCGCCGGTCAGATGGTGCACGCCGTAGACCGACACAATGAGGTGCCGGGGCTGGGCCGCGCGCCCGCCGTCGGCGTCGGCTGCTTCCGGTACGGCCGTCACCCGGTCACCATACAGTGCCGATCGCCGCCCGGGTTTCCGCGAGCGGACCGGCTCCGCCTCCTTCCGAGCGGATCGGCAAGAGGCGAGGGGTAGCATTTCCGGCGCGATGGCGTTTGTGAGCAATGCACCTTTGGTGAGCCGGCTGACCCGCCGTGGACGGCTGATGGCGAAGCGCACCTGCGACCGCCGGGGACACGCCTTCGCGTTCGGCCGGTTCCTTTTCCGTACTCCCACCGCGTGGGAGTACGCGGCGGCGGTCGCGGGCGGCAGCGATCCGGCCGCGCAGCGCTGGCTCGGCTGGCTGGCCGACTCCGTGGTGGCCGAACCGATGCGCGGCGAGGCGCTGCGCGTCGTCCCCGGCACCGGACCGGACTGGACCACGCCGGATCCGCATTCGGTGGACGTCGTCGCGATCGATCTCGTGGCCGGCCGCTGCGCCGGGCTCGTGAGCGTGCACGCGGGCGAGGACGGCGGCCCGGAAACCGGCGGCTATCTCGCGCCGGAGTATCGCGGACAGGGGTTCGGCCGCGACCTGTTCGCCGCCGGTCTCGTGCTGGCGCACGAACATCTCGGGCTTTCGCGGGTGCGCGCGGGAGCGGAGGTCGGCAACGTCGCGAGCGGTCGTTCGCTGGAAGCCGCCGGATTGCGCCGGGTGCCGGGGCCGCCGCGGTACACGCTGCCGGACGGGCGGTCTTGCGAGGCCTGGTGGTACCAGCACGACGCGGCTTGGCCGAAGAAATGCGCGGGCCCGCAGGCGCAGTGGCTAGTCGCCTCGTGAGTGGCGATCGCGGTTCTAACCGGGATTGCCACTCACGACGCATACTCCTCGTACGCCTTCAACGTCTTGATCACTAGTGCGCGTTCGCTCGGGCTCAACGGGGACAACGCTTCCTGCCACGCCTTCGCGCCGCGTGCGAGCCACGCGTCGACGGCCGGGCGCTTGTCCTCGTGGATGCTCACAATGGTGCGCCGCCGGTCGTCCGGGTCCTCGGTGCGCTCCAGGACGCCTTGCCGCGAGAGGTCGCCGATCATCAGACTCGCTGTGGTGGGCGCGATTTCGAGCCGTCCGGCGAGTTCGTTGACCGTCATCGGGCCGTCGAACAGCAGATAGGCCAGGAGCGACAGATGCCGCGGCGCGAGCGTGACGTCGTCGAGTTCCGGAGGCGGCGGCGTCCGCTTCGCCCGCCCGACGATGCGGGGCATGAGAAGCAGCAGTTCGCGGACCCCGTCTTCGACGGTCGGGCCGGGCTCGGTGACCATGTCGCGACAGTACCTGCGCGTGTGTTGACAGCCCGATTCGCGCGATCCTAGGTTTGTTGTTACATCATCAACCTGGGAGTCTTCCGATGTCGGACTGGAATCAGCAGATCATCGACGAGTTCCGCGCGAACGCGGGCAAGGTCGGCGGCATGTTCGAGGGCAAGAACATGGTGCTGGTCACGCACACCGGTGCGAAAAGCGGCAAACAGCGGGTGAGCCCGCTGGTGTACACCACCGACGGCGACCGGATCGTGATCGTCGCGTCCAAGGGCGGCGCGGACACCAACCCGGACTGGTACCACAACCTCGTCGCCAACTCGTCCGTCACGGTCGAGATCGGCACCGACAAGTTCCCGGCGACCGCGAAGCTCGTGGAAGACCGCGCCGAGCGCGACCGGCTGTACGCCAAGATGGTCGAGCACGCGGAGGGCTTCGCGGAGTACGAGAAGAAGACCGAGCGCCTGATCCCGGTCTTCGTTCTCGAACGCTGACTCAGCCCAGCGGCTGTCCGTAGACGAAGCTCCGCAGCCGCCCGGTCGACATCGGGTCCAGCGGGGCGAACAGCTTGGCGTGCGCGGCCTGAACGGTCGCCGCGTCGGGCTCGATCATCGACAGCGCGCGCACGGTGTAGCGCGAATCGGCGGTGAAGTCCGGCGCGGTGGAGTGCTGGTAGGCGCCGCCGAGCAGGTCGATGATCAGCACGGTCGGCACGGGTGCGCCCGGGCCGGCGTGGTCGAGCACAGTGCTCAGCACGTCGTCCCGGAGCGTCGGCAGCACCCGGTTGTCGCCGAGGTACGAGTGCGGGTTCGGCGGCTCCGCGGCGATCTTGCCGGAGTCGGTGAACGGCATCGTGGTGAGCGTTTCCTGCAGCGGGCCGAGCGCGCGCAGCGGTGCGACGAGCTCGTCGCCGTCGGTGCCGAGATAGGCCACCCGGATGTGCGCGATGTGCTTGCCCCGCAACGGTTCCGGCACCATCGGCAGGTCCGGGTAGGGCAGCATCGCGACCGAGGTGCCGACGGTGTCCGGCAGGTCGGCGGTCCAGTCGCGCCAGGTGCGCAGGACGTCCGGGATCTTGGCGGTGTCGAAGTACAGGCCGCCGCCGTACAGCGTGGTCACCGGCACCAGGTCGAACTCCAGCGCGGTCACGATCCCGGCGTCGATCGGGCCGGTCGTGCGGCTGCCGTCAGGCCGGACGATCTCGGCGGAGCGGACGCGGTCCGAGGCCAGGCCGAAGTGCCGGCCGAGGAGACCGAAACCGCCGCCGAGGGTGTAGCCGACCACGCCGACGCCGGGGGCCGAACCGCTCAGCGGCGCGAGCCCGTGTTCCGCGGCGGCGGTGATGACGCTGCCCCAGGTGGTTCCGGCTTCGACGCGCGCCACGGCGCGGTCAGGGTCGACGGTCACGCCGGTCATCCGACGCGTCGAGATCAGCACGCCCTCGGCCGGCGCGCGCAGGCCGTGTCCGGTCGCCTGCACGGAAACCGGCAGATCACGCTCGGCCGCGAGCCGGACCGCCGCGGCGACGTCGTCCGCGCTGGTAGCGGCGACGACCAGTTGCGGGGTGGAGCTGATGCCGGTCTGGAATCCGGCGATCTCTTCGCGGTAACCGGTCTGGTCAGGGGTGAACGTCTGCATGCCTTCAGCGTGCTGGCCCTCCGGCGATAAGTCCAAGAGATACTAGTTCCGGCAGCTAGAATGATTGGTTATGGAACTGCATCAGCTGGAGTACTTCGTCGCGGTCGCTGAGGAAGCGAACTTCACCCGTGCGGCGGCGCGGATGCACGTCGCGCAGCCCGGGGTCAGCGCGCAGATCCGGCGGCTGGAGCGCGAGCTGGGGCAGCCGTTGTTCGACCGGTCCGGCCGCACGGTAAGGCTCACCGGCGTCGGAGAGGCCGCGTTATCGCACGCTCGGGCCGCGCTGGCGGCGGTCGCGGCGGTGCGCGAGACGGTCGCGGAGCACGAGGGTCTGGTGCGCGGCCAGGTGGCGATGGGGATGGTGACTTCCCTCGGGCCGGTGGAGCTGCCGGAGTTCCTGGCCGAGTTCGCTGAGCGGTACCCCGGGGTGGAAATCACGCTCAGCGAAGCGAATTCCGACCTGATGGTCGACGCGCTGCGCGAAGGACGGCTGGACGCCGCGGTGATCGGTCTGGCCGACGGCGTGCCCGCTGGGCTGACCACGCAGATCGTGCTCGACGAGGAACTGGTCGCCGTCACCTCGCTGCGGGACGAGTTCGCCGACCGGGCCTCGATCACCCTGGCTGAGCTGGCCGAACGGTCGTTGATCTGCCTGCCGAAGGGCACCGGGATGCGCGGTGTGCTGGATCGCGGATTCGCCGCGGCCGGGCTGCATTCGCGGGTGACGATCGAAGCGAGTGATCCGAACGTGCTGGCCAAGCTCGGGATGCGCGGCCTTGGGGTGGCGTTGGTGCCGTTGTCGCTGGCTCGCTACTACGCCGAGGAGTTGCACACGCTGCGGCTGCGGCCGGAGTTGCGGGGACAGTTGGCGCTGGCATGGCGGTCGGACGGTCCGGCGGGGCCTGCGGCTCGGGCGCTCATCGAGTTTGCCCAGTCGGTGCTTTAGCGGGGCGCAAAGGATACCGACGCCGCCGCGGATTCGCCAAGGAATCCGGGCCGGAATTCCCGAACCGACGACCTGACGCTCCCGAACAGAACGGCCGCAGTGGGCCGTTCAGGTTGTCTTCCCGCGAATTCCCGGGAATTCGTCGTACTGTCGGAATCGGCCGCGAGTGCGGTCGAACTTCCCGAGAAGACGGAGGCATTTCCGTGAAGCTTGTTCGTCTCGTGCGCAAGGCCCTCCCGAGCAAGAGCCTGAAGTCTTACGCCTGGTACGGCTGGATCTGACGGTCTCATCAGGGCGGCACCGGCCGGTTCCAGAATTCCCGGTACCGGCCGGTACCGCTGCTCAAGAGGAGTTGTTCGGTGACTATTCCCGCTGAACGGAACAAAGTGCGGCAGGTGGTATTCGCGCCGCGGATTCAAGAACTGTTCGACCGTTATCGGGGGAAATCCTTCTTTCGGCTGGAACCGGACACGGTCGGCGTCGCCGGGGCGTCGTTGATGGACGCGCTGCTGCGGAGCCGTCCGGCGAATGCCGAGGAGCGGCCGACGTTCAAGCCGGTGCGCGGGCGGGTCGTCACACGGCCGGAATCGTCGGCGCTGATGCGGGCGGTCGGCGCGGACGTGCGGGCCGCGCTCAAGAAACCGCTCGGCGCCGCCAGCCTCGCCGGAACCTGGCCCGCCGTGCCGCACAACTACCTGCGCGACCTGGTGTTCGGCCGCGAACAGCGCCGGTTCCGGGTCCTCGTCGACCGTCGGCTGGAGCTCACGCCGAAGATCACCTGGGCCGCGGTCGCCACCGGTGCCGCGCTGTGGGGACGGCCCGCGCCCGAGGTCGCGCTGTCCGCCTTGGCGCGGATGGTGCTGGAAGCGGACAGCTTCGAGGAGCGCCGCTTCGCGATGTACCTCTACCGGCGCGTGGCGGGGCCGATCTGCTTCACCGTCGCCGCGCTGGTCACGAACGCTTTGTGGCTCAGTTCGCCGCTCGACGACGACGTGCCGACCGAGTACGTGCTCAACGAGGCGCTGCGCCTCCTGCCGCCGTCGTGGAACATCCTGCGCGTGCGTTCGCCGGAGTTCGCCGAGGTGGACGCCCGGATCGGCCCGGGCGACGACGTCCTGCTCCTGCCGCTGCTCAGCCACCGCGACCCCGAACTGTGGGACGCGCCCGACGAGTTCCGGCCGAGCCGCTGGGCCGCGCTGGACCCGGACAACCACCCCGGCTATCTCCCGTTCGGGCACAGCAACGAGCGCTGCTGGGGACGGCATATGGTGCTTCCGCTGGCGGCGCACATTCTCGACCTGGTCCGGCGCGACGGGCTCGTCGTCGATCCGGCGCAAACGCGGGCTCGGGTGCACCTGGACGGATTGCTGGAGGTGGCGGACGTGCGGGTCGTGCGTGCCTGAGGGCTCTTGACAACGTGTCAACGGAGGCGTTCCCCTGGACGGATGCTCCAGGACGGCATGCTCGGCGTCAGCCTGCTCGCGGGCGGCGCGAACGTGATCATGCAGCTGGGCCGGCCCGAGGTCGGGTACGGCGTGCTGGAAAGCCGCGTCGATTCCGGGAATCTCTTCAAACATCCGCTGAAACGCACGCGCACCACCGTCACCTACCTCGCGGTCGCCGTGCTGGGCACGGACGCTGACCGGGCGGCGTACCGGCGAGCGGTGAATTCCGTGCACACGCAGGTGGTTTCGACTGAGGCGAGCCCGGTGCAGTACCGCGCTTTCGACCGGGAACTGCAGCTGTGGGTCGCCGCCTGTCTGTGTCACGGCGTCGAGGACGTGCACCGCGCGTTTCTCGGTCGGTCCGCGCCGGAATCGTGGTACGCCGAGGCCGCGGTGCTGGGCACGACGCTGCAGGTGCGTCCGGAAGACTGGCCGGACGACTTCGCCGCGTATTGGGCGGACGGACTGGCCCAAGTGGACATCGACGATCGGCTCCGCGAGTACCTCACGGCCATCGCGAATCTGGAGTTCCTGCCGCGGCCGTTGTCGTTCCTCTTCGGACGGTTCCACCGCTTCGTGACGACCGGCTTCCTGCCGGAGGTGTTCCGCGAGCAGATGCGGCTGCCGTGGTCGGCCGCGGACCAGCGCCGGTTCGATCGGCTGACGCGCGGGATCGGCCGAATGGTCGAACGGCTTCCGTTGCGGGTGCGGCGGTTCCCCTACGACGCTTGTCTCGCTGACTTCCGGCGGCGGTTGCGGAAGGGAAAACCGCTCGTCTAAGCGGTTGACCGGATTGCGGTGGTCGGCAAGGGTTGGCGTATGGCCAAAGCGGATGAGGTGCGCGAAGGGGTTTCCCTGACCAACCTCGACCAGGAGCTGTTCGTCGACGCTGGGGTGAGCAAGCGCGACCTCGTCGACTATTTCGACGCCGTCTCGGACCGGTTGCTGCCGGTGCTGCGCGACCGTCCGCTGTCGGTGATGCGGGTGCTGCGCGGCCAGGACGCGTTCATGCAGAAGAACCTGCCGAAGTACACGCCGGAGTGGGTGCCGCGGGCGAAACTGTGGGCGGAGAGTTCACAACGGACAGTCACCTACGGCCTGTGCAACGACCGCCGGACCCTGCTGTGGTTCGGCAATCAGCGCGCGGTCGAACTGCATCCCGCGCTGACGCGAGTGGAGCCGGTCGGCCAGACCGATCTGATCATGGACCTCGATCCACCCGACGGCGCGGACTTCAGTGTCGCGGTCGCGGCGGCCCGGCTAGTGCGGCAGGCCTTGGCCGACGTCGGGCTCGCCGGTGCGTTGAAGACCAGCGGATCCAAGGGTGTGCACGTGTTCGTGCCGCTGGTTCCCGGTCTGTCCTTTGAGGACGTCGCGGCGGCGACCCGGGCGGTCGGTGCGCGGGCGGAACGGATCGATCCGGAGTTGGCGACCACGGCGTTCATCCGGGAAGACCGGCACGGCAAGGTGTTTCTCGACTCGACCCGCGCGGGCGGGGCTACGGTGGCGGCCGCTTACAGTCCGCGAATTCGGCCGGGTGCGCCGGTGTCGTTCCCGGTTCGCTGGGCGGACGCGGACAACGTCAAACCGGCGGATTTCACCGTGAAGACCGCGATGGGGCTGCTGGGCAACGCTGATCCGTGGGCGGAGGAATTGCCGGAGCCGCAGGAACTTCCGGCGGATCTCGTGGCCGAGGGGCATACGATCCCGGTCGCCCGGGTCGCGGCGATGCACGAGGGCAAACGCCGGGCCCGGGCGCGACGGGAGTCAGGGGAGAGCGAGTAGGTCCTGGTGGTGCACGGTGACCTCGGTGATCTGCCGATCCTCGGGCACTGCCAGCGTCGGGTCTTGTTCTCGTGCTGCGGCAATGAATCCGCGGTACCAGGTGTCGATGAGTTCGCGGTGTTCCGGCCCGAGCCGCCACGGTGCCGGTCTGGTGTGGACTGTCCAACCGTGACGCTGGAACTCCGCCGCGGTGAAGGCGACGGCTTCCGGGCCTAGCTTTCCGTCACGGCGTTGGTGGTTGTTGAATGCCTCGTTGAGTGCTTCGTCTGCCGTGTCCGCGGGGGTGATTTGAGCTGACCCCGTCACGGACAAGGTGAGCAAAGCTGGACATTGAGCGTCTACACAGGACTTCACCAATCGCTGAATCTCCTCCTTGGTAAGGAGATCCAGCAGCGCGGAAGCCGTCACTAAAGAAGTGCCGCTGATGTCCAGCCGGGTCACGTCTACTTGTTCCGTCTCGACGACGATTCCCGAGGGAAGGCCGCGCGCGGCGATCTCCAGCAACCGCGGGTCCTGGTCGTGCAGGATCCACCGCTGCGGCTTCGGCAGACGACCGCTCAACCAGCGTCCCATCGCTCCGGTGCCGCAGCCGAGATCCCGGATGACCGCCGGACTGGGCGGCAGCAAGGCGACCAGATCGGCCGCCCGGGCCGCGGTGTCGGCGGGCTCCCTGAGTGCCAGCCATTCCGGCGCGTAACCGGAGGAGTCCACTGTGGTCACAACGAACGCTCGTATCCGGCCGAAGCGGCGTGGGATTCGTGCAGGGTCACCGAAATCTGTGCCAGCCCGCGCGCGTTCTCGCCGAGTTCCCCGGCGTGGATCCGGTCCGCGAGTCGGTCGGCGATCACCTTGGCGAGGTATTCCGTCGACGTGTTGATGCCCGCGAAATCGGGTTCGTCGTCGAGGTTCCGGTAGTTCAGGTCGGCGAGCACCGCGCCCAGCTGCTGCGTGGCGAGCCCGATGTCGACGACGATGTTGTCCGAGTCCAATTCGGACCGCCGGAACGTCGCGTCGACCACGAACGTCGCGCCGTGCAAGCGTTGCGCCGGGCCGAAAACCTCGCCGCGGAAACTGTGGGCGACCATGATGTGATCGCGCACGGTGACACTGAACAACGCGTTCTCCTTTACGGGTAGGTGATCCGGTGAGCCAGTCCGCGCAGAGTTCCGTCCGCCAGTCGTGCCGCGACGTCCGGCAGTTCGGCGAAGGCGGATTCGCCGGTGACGAGGACGTCGAACGCCGGGTCCGCGAGCAGCCGCAGCGCCAGCGCCATCCGGTCGCCGTACCCGCGCCGCGCCGAGCGAGCGGGGGAAACGGTGCCGACCTGGCTGCCGCGCACGGTGAGCCGCCGCGAATGGAAGTTCTCGCCGAGCGGCACCGACACCTGACGGTCGCCGTACCAGCTCAGCTCGACCACGGTGCCCTCGTTGCCGAGCAGCTCCAGCGAACGCGCGAGCCCGGCGTCGGTCGCGCTGGCGTGCACCACGAGGTCGAGGTCGCCGGTCGCGGTTTCCGGGGTGGCGTAACGGATGCCGAACGCGCCCGCCACCTCCGCGCGGTCCGGGTCGGGGTCGACGAGCTGGACGTCCACGCCGGGAAACCGGGACAGCAGCCGCGCGACACTGCAGCCGACCATCCCCGCCCCGACCACCGCGATCCGGTCGCCGACCAGCGGTGCCGCGTCCCAGAGGGCGTTGACCGCGGTCTCGACAGTCCCGGCGAGCACCGCCCGCGCCGCGGGAACGTCGTCCGGCACCACCGTGACCGCCGACGCGGGCACGACGTACTCGGTCTGATGCGGGTAGAGGCAGAACACCGTGCGGCCGGTCAGCTCAGGCGGTCCGGAAAGGACCTCGCCGACGTTCAGGTAGCCGTACTTGACCGGCCACGGAAAGTCGCCCTCCTGATACGGCGCGCGCATGATGTCCTGCTGGCTCGCGGGCACGCCGCCGCGCAATACGAGACTTTCCGTACCTCGGCTCAACGCCGAGAATCGCGTTCGGACCAGCACTTCGTCGGCTTGTGGAGCAGCCACCTCCGCCGATCGGACCTCCCCGCCCGCGGCCGAAGTGAACCAGAAAGCCCGCACCGCCCGTGTCAAGGTTGTCCTCCGTTGCTGCCGGATCGAGGCGAAATGGCTGTCTCCACCTGTACACGAACCCCGGCCGAGCTGGGTTCAACTGTCGTCCAGCAGGCCCCCGCGCTGCTGGCGCAACTCGCGCTGCTGACGTTGCTGACCGTCACGACCGGCCTCGGCCTCGCCGGCTGGGCAGTCGGCGTCGCCTACCTCCTCGGCCTGTTGGTGCTGCTCACCCAGGGCGCCTGGCGGATCCGCGTCTACCGGCTGGGCCCGGCAGACCAGGTGACCCTCGCCCGAGCGGCCCTGATCGGCACCGTGACGGCCTTGGTAGCCGACCGCCTGGGCGGGCACCCGCCGCTGGCCTTGATCGTCCCCATCGCAGCCGTTGCCCTGGCCCTGGACGCCCTAGACGGCTACGTCGCCCGCCGCACCGGAACCGTCTCCGCGCTGGGCGCCCGCTTCGACATGGAGGCGGACGCGTTCCTGATCCTGGTGCTGAGCGTCCTGGTCGCCACGACGGTCGGCCCGTGGGTCCTGGCGATCGGCCTGATGCGCTACGCCTTCGTCGGGGCGGCCCGCCTGTGGCCGTGGCTCCGGGCCCCGCTGCGCCCTAGTTGGGCCCGAAAGGCAGTCGCAGCCTTGCAAGGAATCGCTCTGACAGCTGCGGTGGCCGGGCTCGCGCCGGTGGTTTTGGCGGGGATCGCGGTGGCGACGTTGAGCTGGTCCTTTGGGCGAGATGTGTGGTGGCTGTACCGGAACCGTGCCGCCTGAATTCCGCGACCGCGATTCTCCACGGCCGGGGTTTACGTATCAAAACCGTGCTTCCCGCACTGTCGTGGGCTCTTGTTTTCGCGGTACCGCGAAAAGGGCCAGCCGTTCGCCCCGCAGTTCCGCTTGAGCGGACTACCGCAGGTAGAACGACTGGCCCCGGGATGTGGTATCGGCCCCCCTCCGGCTGATCGCCAACCTCCCAATGCCCACCTTAGCGGTGCCCGAATGTCGCCGCTTAACCCGTCCGTGGGTAACTCGTCGGTATTCCTTTTCGGGGTATCTGTCAGTGGGTCAATAGTGTGGGGAATTGCGTTCGAGCTGCGGATCCGTTGTGATTAGCGATCGCAAAAAGAAACCGTACGGGGATCTTGCTGGCCATAGCTCGCCGTCGTGAATGCGGTCAGGGACGGCGAGGGTCGGTGACCTGGTATCCATCCCGCAGCGGTCCTCCTGTCTGGTCCAGCACCGCACGGGCGACCGCGCCGAGCCGTGACGCATCGGGCGCGGCGGTGGCCAGCTGCTCGGCCAGCCGGGGGTCGTGGTCGTGGAGTTCGCGCCACAGCCATTTGCCGGTGCCCTGCCAGTGCTGTCCGGCCAGCAGGGCCAGTTGCGCGGTCTTGGTCAGCACCCGAGCGGCGATGAAGGCGATCTCGGCCGGGTCGCTGGCTCCGGTCAGGTCGTCGAGCAGGTCGGTGAGGTCGTAACGCTGGGCGTCGAGTTCGCCCGACGTCGCGGCGGCCGGGCCCGCGGCCAGCCGTTGCCGCATCTCGGCCTGCAGCCGGGTGCCGAGGCCGTCGTCGGCCACGAGTGCTCCCTCAGCGATGAGCCGGGGGATCCCTGGCCAGCGGCGGACCAGATTGTCGGCGCAATAGGCGCGCAAGGTTGCTTCGTCGTGCACCAGTGCTTCCACCGGCCAGTTTTCCCAGGTGAACGACTGTCGGCACGGGGCGTCGCGGGGTCCGGTGACCACCACGAGGTCGAGGTCGGACGTCGGCGTGCGCCGGTCGGTCAGCACGCTGCCGCCGACGATCACCACCCGCGCGTCCGCGAACGACCGGCGGGCAAGTTCACCGGCGGCGGCAACCGGTTCGCTTCTCAACCCTTGGCGCTCAACTGCCACGAAACACCCCACCGGTCATTGACCCACGCGAACGGCCCGAAGCCGTAATCATCGAGCGGCATCAGGGTTCCGCCGCCTTCGCCGAGGGCCTCGTAGATCCGCTTGAGTTCGTCGGCCGAATCGACGGTGACGAACAGCGAGGTCGACGGCGTGAAGTCGAAGCCGTGCTGGACGAAGCTGTCGCTGCACCGCACCCGCTGCCCGGCGACGGTGAACTCGGCCATCACGATCGTTCCCTCCGGACCGGGGCCGTCGGCGCCGTAACGCTCCTCGGACAGCACGGAGTCGCCGGGGAACAACGAGGTGTAGAAGGCCATCGCCTCGGCGGCGTCGCGCTTCTGGAACATCAGGAACGGCACCAGGTCGGTCATCGGACTGCCTTTCGCGGGTTGGGGTCAGGTCCGAACGTCGCATTGACAAGAAGTTTTGTCAAGCGCGCAACACGACGCAGGCGAAGCCGAACGAGTGCCGGTAATCCCGGAGCCATTCGTCCCGATGAGTGGCCGCCGCGGCGAGTGCTTCGGCCTGGTCGGGGTCTTCCGGGTGGTCCAGAGCCCATTCGGTGAGGCTGCCGGTCCACGACCATTCGTAGGCGTCGAGTTCGCCGCGCGTGCTGGTGTGGCCGTGGGTCGGCGTCCATCCGGCGGAAATCACCTGGTCGAGGAGTTCGGGCAGGTCGGGCAGGTCGCCGAAGATTTCGACGGCGGCGGGGGTTGGCTCGGATTCCCAGTAGGCGTCGCCGAGCAGAGCGCGGCCGCCGGGGCGGACGTGGGTTCGCAAGGTGGCGAGGGTGTCCGTCAATCCGTCGAAGGCGTGGGTGGAGCCGATGCACAGGACGGTGTCGAATTCGGCGGTGGCGGGGAATTCGGCGGCGGGCTGCTGGTGGAGGGTCAAGCGGTCGGCGACGCCTTGAGCAGCGGCGGCCTCTCGGGCGCGCGAGAGGGCGAGTTCCGAGGTGTCGACGCCGACCGCGCGGAGTTTCGGGTACGCGGCGAGAGCGCGGATCAGCCATTCGGCACCGCCGCAGCCTAGGTCCAAAAGAACCGCGTCCTCGCGCGGGATGCTGCGGTCTAGCAGGCGTTGGACCTCGTCGTCGTTGATCGGGGCCGCGATGGGATGCCGGGTGTGGGCGAGTGCGGAAAGTCGTTCACGGTTCACGCGCGGCAGGCTGACACGCGCGCCCCGAAACGCGCACCTCGTTTACGAGCGGGTGCGCATCGACGCTGATGGGGCGGTGCCGAGGACGCGCGTGGCGACCCAGGCCAGGCCGTCGGCGGTCTCGGCGGGTGTGCCGGATGGCTGCATCACGTGGCTCAGCACGGTGCGGACGACGAGGTCCATGACCACGGTGAGCTGGCCGTCGTCGAGTGGCGGCGCGTAGCTGCGGACGCGGCCGCGCAGGACGGCTTTCGCTTCGGTGAGCAGGGTGCCGGCGCGGGTGGTCAGCAGCGGCAGGAATTCGTTGTCGGTGCCGTGCGTCGCGGAGGCGATGGCGCGCAGGAGGATGTTGTCGTCGGCCAGTTCGAGCACCGCGCGGACGGCGTCGTAGATCGCCTCGACCAGGTCGTCCGGATGCCGGTCGAACGCGGTGCTCACGACGGCGAGGAACCGGCGCAGCTCGTGCGAGATCATCGACTCGGCGAGGGCGGTTTTCGAGCCGATCTCGTTGTAGACGGTCTGCCTGCTCACCCCGACCAGATCGGCCAGCCGCGCCATAGTGACCGCTGACCAGCCGGATTTCGCGGTGAGTTCGATGGCGGCGGTGATGATGGGCTGCCGGTACTGGCCGCCCTCGGGCACCGGAAGCACGCTCATGGCAGTCATCTTATGCGGCCGTTTCCAACGCGAAGGCGACTGCCTCGGACCACGGCGCCCGCGAGGCGATCCGCTTGCGGTACTTCATGATGTCGCGCGGCCGATCGACGGTGAACGCGCCGACGAGCCGGTCGCCGCGCCGGTACAGCGCGGTGAAGCCGTGCTCGGCGGGAACCGCGACGACGACCTCGTCCGCCCGCGGCGTCCCGACGAACTGGATGCGGTGCGAGTACCAGTCGGACCAGAAGTACGGCACGGCGCTGAACACCCGCGCGCTCGCGGGGTCCAGCGCGTGCCGAGCCGCGGCCGCACCCTGCTCGGCCGCGTTCGTCCAGTGCTCCAGGCGCATCAGCTCGCCGTCGAACAACGCGTTCGCCACGTGCGCGACGTCTCCGGCCGCGTAGACGCCGTGCGCGGCGGCGAGGGTGCCGTCGCAGATGACGCCGCCGTCGCGGTCGTGCAGGAGGAGTCCGCTGTCGCGCAGCCAGCCGGTGGCCGGTTCCGCGCCGATGCCCGCGACGACGAGGTCTGCTGGGAGAGTTTCGCCGGTGGACAGCCGCACGCCGGTCACCGCGCCATCTTGCGACGTAAAGCCGGTGACCCTGGTGCCGAGGCGGAGATCAGTGCCCGCCGCGCGATGCAGGTCCGCGCAGACCTCGCCGACTTCGGGGCCGATCGCGCGCACCAGAGGCGTTTCCAGCGTTTCCACAATGGACACTGGTAGACCGCGTTTACGCGCAGCTGAAGCGACTTCCGAACCGATGAAACCGGCACCGATCACGACTGTCCTAGCGTCACTGTCCAATGCGGACCTGATGGCAACCGCGTCGTCCGCGGTGCGCAGCGAGTAAATGCCGGAGATCCCTGCCGTGTCAGGAAGAACTCGGGCGGCTGCTCCGGTGGCGATCACTGCTGCGTCGTACGGGACCGTCGTGTCGCCGGTGTGGATCTCCCGGGCGATCGGGTCGAGTCCGGTCGCGGGAGTGCCCAGCTGAAGTTCGACGCCGAGGTCGCGCAGGTCGTCCGCGCTGAGAAAAGGTTCCACCGCAACGGGTCCGTCCGCCGCGAGGAAAGCCTTCGACAGCGGCGGCCGGTCGTACGGCAGGCGGTCCTCCGCGCCGATGAGCACGATCCGGCCGTCGTATCCGGTCCGCCGCGCCGATTCGACCGCTCGCAATCCCGCCAGCGACGCGCCGACCACCGCGAGCGTCATGACACCAGTTTCAGTGCGAGAACCGGGCAGGCGTCGACCGCCGCGGCGAGGTCGGTCCGGTGCTCCTCGCCGGGGTTGCCGTCGAGCACGACGACCGTGCCCTCGTCGCCCACCTCGAAGAAGTCCGGAGCCATCGCCTCGCACATGCCGAGGCCGTCGCACTTGTTCAAATCCGCTTCGATCCGCATCACACACTCATCCTTCCGGGAGCAACGAAGTCGACCTTTTCCCTTACGCCGCAGTCGGGACAGCACCAACTGTCCGGAATGGACGACCACGGCGTACCGGCCGGGAAGCCTTCGCGCGGGTCGCCGCGCTGCTCGTCGTAGACGTATCCGCAACCGGGGCACATCCCGCCTTCGCTGGCGTCACCGCGCACGTCCTCCGGCACGGCCAGCGTCTTGTGCGCGGAAGAGCCATAGCGGGCAAGGACTTTCTCCCGCTTCGACGGCTGGATGTTCGCCCGGCTGATATCGCCCTCGAAGTGGTTGAGCACCCGCTGGTCCATCACGCGCCGCCACAGCGGCGGGAACAGCGCGAGCACGATCATCCCGGCGTACCCGGTCGGCAGCACCGGAGATTCGGCGAAGTCGCGCAGGGTCTGGTAGCGGCGCGTCGGGTTGGCGTGGTGATCGCTGTGCCGCTGCAGGTGGTACAGCAGGACGTTGGTCGCGATGTTGTTGGAATTCCAGCTGTGGCTGGGATCCACGCGCTCGTAGCGGCGGCGCTCCGGCGGCCCGACCTTCTGCCGCAGCATCCCGTAGTGCTCCATGTAGTTCACGACTTCCAGCAGCGAGAACCCGATCACCGCCTGGATCACCAGGTACGGCAGGATCCCGACGCCGAGCCACGCCACCATCGCCACCCACAGCACCGCGGACATCAGCCACGCGTTGAGCACGTCGTTGCCGATCCGGAACGGATGCTTGTCGCGGCGGGCGTAACGCTTGCGCTCCAGGCCCCACGCGGACTTCAGCGAGCCGAACACCGTGCGCGGCCAGAACCGGTAGAAGCTTTCGCCGACGCGGCTCGACGCCGGGTCCTCCGGAGTCGCGACGCGCACGTGATGCCCGCGGTTGTGCTCGATGTAGAAGTGCCCGTAAAAGCTTTGCGCCAGCGCGATTTTCGACAGCCAGCGCTCGTGGCTTTCCTTCTTGTGGCCCAGTTCGTGCGCGGTGTTGATGCCGATCCCGCCGATGCAGCCGATCGAGATCGCCAGGCCGATCTTGTCCACAACGGACAGCTCGCCGCGCGCGATCAGCCAGAACGCGAAGCCGAACCCGACGTACTGGATCGGCAGGAACAGGTAGGTGATCCACCGGTAGTAGCGGTCCTGTTCGAGCCGTTCGATCACGTCGTCCGGCGGATTGCTCCGGTCGAGGCCGGCGACCAGGTCGATCGCGGGCACGATCGCCAGGATCACGATCGGCCCGATCCAGAACCAGACGCCCCAGCCGGTCGCGGCGTGCAGGCCGATCGCGAGGAACGCGAGCGACGGCACGACCAGCCCGATCAGCCACAGGTACCGCTTCTTGTCGGTCCAGCGTTCGGTCGACCCCAGCGGCACCGTGCCGGTCATCTCGCTCATCGCGCCCTCCTCCGTTGGCTGGCTTTACATGACGGTAAGACATGTACACCGCGATTGACAAGAGGCATCGAAATGTAAAGTTGCCACGGCTGGGTGAATCCCCGGGTCGGGCATCAGTCGAGGTCAGTCGGGTACGCGGGCGTGCCGCAGCACCTCGACCACCGGGTCCAGTCGCGTGTCGGCGGTGCGCCGGATCAGGAACGTCGTGAGGGTGGCGACCAGATCGTCGATCGGCAGGACCGCGCATTCGTTCGGGTCCAGTGCCAGCGCCGTCGCGGATTCGACCGGCGCGAGGGTGAAGCTTTTGGTGCTGCGCAAGAAGATCAACAGCCCGCTGACGTCGGAGAACTGTGCCTCCGGATCGACGAGCGCACCCTGGGCGGCGAGCTGCTCGGCGCGCCGGGAGCCGAGATCCCAGTGGCGCGGGCCCTGCAGATACTGGAATCCCCGCAGGTCAGCGAGGGTGAGCGAGGTGCGGTCGGGGAACCGCGACGCGTCCACCACGGCACCGAGCGGCTCGCGGTAAAGGACGATGGTGGACAGCCGGTCGTCGGAAGTGCCCAGGTGCGAGACGGCGAGGTCAAGCGAGCTGCTGAGCAGTGCCGACTCCATCCCGAGCGACGGCATCTGCCGCAGCGTGAACCGGTAGGAGCCGTCCAGCGCCCGGATCGATTCGCTGAGCTGGCGGCGGTGCGCGGGGTTGAGCACGTCGGGGATGGCGAGGCGGACGTCGGCGCGCTGGTCGCGGGTGCGCATCCGGGCCGGAATCGCGTCGAAGCCCGAAACGACCGATTCGGCGAGCGGCAGCAGCGCTTCGCCCGCCTCGGACAGTCGCGTGTGGTGGGTGGAGCGGTCGAACAGCGGCTCGCCCAGCTCGCGTTCGAGGTCGCGAATGCGCTGGCTGAGCGGCGGCACGGACATGTTCAACGCCCGCGCCGCACGGGTGAAGTTCAGCTCGCGCGCGACCGCGAGGAAGTACCGCAGGTGGTGGATCTCCACGGTGAGCAGCGTACCCACGGTGTTATCACCGTGGTCATACCGATCTGATGCACTCGGTCATTCCCTTCTGGTGAGCAAGCGCTTAGCGTCAGTGGCGAAGCAAAGATCGTCAACGGGAGGACCGCGAAGATGGATGCCACCGGACCGCTTTCCGGGGTTAAGGTGCTCGACCTGTCGTCCGCGGTGATGGGCCCGTACGCCACGCAGATCCTCGGCGACTTCGGCGCCGACGTGATCCGGGTCGAACCGCTGCGCGACGTCGCCCGGCACTCGCCGGCCAACACCGGCCGCACGCCCGGGATGGCCCCGCTGTACATGCAGGTCAACCAGAACAAACGCAGCATCGAACTCGACCTCAAGGACCCCGCCGGCCGCGAAGACCTCTTCGCCCTGCTCGCCGACGCCGACGTCCTCGTCACCAACATGCGCGCCGCCGCGCTCGACCGGCTCGGCCTCGGCTACGAGCAGCTGCGCGAACGCTTCCCCCGCCTCGTCTACGCCCACGCGCAGGGTTTCGCGCCTGGCTCGTCGCGCGCCAACCGGCCCGCCTACGACGAGGTCATCCAGGCCACGTCCGGCCTGGTCAGCCTGCAGGACCGGGCAGGCGGCACGCTGCAGTTCGTCCCGACCTTCATCGCCGACAAGACCGCCGCGCTGTACCTGCTCAACGGCGTGCTCGCCGCGCTCTTCGACCAGCAGCGCACCGGCAAGGGCCAGCAGGTCGAACTGGCGATGGCCGACGCGATGATCGCGGTCAATCTCGTCGAGCACCTGGCCGGCGACGTCTTCGTCCCGGCCGCGGGCGACGTCGGCAACCCGCTTTCGCTCAGCGACACGCACGCCGCGATGCGCACGGCCGACGGCGGCGCGATCGCCGCGGTGCCCTACACCAACGACGCCGTGCGGACGCTGCTGATCGGCGCCGGCCTCGACGACGCCGCGGCCGATCCGGCTTGGGACTCCCCGGTGATCGACCGGGAGATTTTCACCGCGGGGGTGGAGAAGGTCTTGGCCAACTCCGCCAGCCGCACCACCGCGGAGTGGGAGGAGTACCTGACCGCCCACGACGTTCCGTACGCGGTCGTCGTCGACATCGCCGACCTGCCGACCGACCCGTACGTTCAGGAAGTCGGGCTGATCACCGAGCGGGAACACCCGACCGAGGGCACGATCCGCGTCGTGGAGAGCCCGCTGCATTTCTCGCGGACCCCGGCCGGGTTCCGCAGGCACGCCGAACGCGCCGGAGCGAGCACCGCCGAAGTCGTCGGAGCCGTACGCACCACTGAAGGGGTTTGATCGATGGATCTCGAACTGTCTCAAGAGGACCTCGCGTTCCGCGACGGATTGCGGGAGGTGTTCCTCGGCGCGATTCCGGAGGAAATCCGCAAGCGCAGCGCACTCGGCCTGATCACGCGCGACGACATTGTCACGAGCCAGCGGATCCTGAACGAGCACGGTCTCGCGGTGCCGCACTGGCCGACGCAATGGGGCGGCCAGGACTGGACTCCGACGCAGTCCCACATCTACGCCTCCGAACTGCAGCGCAACGCGGTGCCGCAGCCGCTCGCTTTCAACGCGAGCATGGTCGGCCCGATCATCGCCGAGTTCGGCAGCGAGGAGCAGAAGCAGAAGTTCCTCCCGGCCACCGCGAATCTCGACATCTGGTGGTCGCAGGGCTTCTCGGAGCCGGAGGCCGGTTCGGACCTCGCCGGGCTGCGCACCACCGCTCGTCTTGAGGGCGATCACTACGTCCTCAATGGACAGAAGACCTGGACCACGCTCGGCCAGTACGGCGACTGGATGTTCGTGCTCGCGCGGACCAACCCGGACGCGCCGCGCAAGCAGCAGGGCCTGTCCTTCCTCCTGCTGGACCTCAACACGCCGGGCATCGAGCGCCGTCCGATCAAGCTGGTCGACGGTTCCGCCGAGGTCAACGAGTTCTTCTTCGACAACGTCGTGATCCCGGCGGAGAACCTGGTCGGCGAGGAGAACAAGGGCTGGACGTACGCGAAGTTCCTGCTTGGCAACGAGCGCAACGGCATCGCCCAGGTCGGCACCGGACAGCGGATCTTCGCTGACCTCGCCGCCGCGGCCGCCGATCTGCCCACAGAGGACGGTCCGCTCGCCGACGACGCGGAGTTCCGCGCGGCCATGCACACCGCGAAGACCACGCTGCTCGCGCTCGAAGCAACCCAGATGCGGGTCACCGCCGCGTCGGAAAACGGGCAGCCGAGCCCGGTGTCGTCGCTGCTGAAGATGGAGGGCACGCAGGCCCTGCAGGCGCTCACGAAGCTGCGCATGCGCGCGGCCGGTTCCGACGGCATGCTGCTGGACACCGAATCGCCGGTGAAGGCCGACGAGGCCGCGGTGGTGGCCGCGGCGCAGTACCTGAACCAGCGGAAGCTGTCGATTTTCGGCGGCTCCAACGAAATCCAGCGCGGCGTCATCGCGAAGACGATCCTCGGTCTGTAAAGGGACGGCGACTCATGAACCTCGAATTCAACGAAGACCAGAAGCTGCTGTTCGAGACCGTCGACACGGCGGTCGGCCGCGGCTACCCGGCAGGCGGCCGCGCGGCCGCGACGAGCAGCGAACTCGGCTGGAACGACCAGGTCTGGAACACCCTCGGCGAGCTGGGTCTCGCCGGTCTCCCGATCTCCGGCGACCACGACGGCGCCGACGCCGGCCCGGTCGAGGTCTACGCGACGCTGGAGGCGATGGGCAAGCACGCGGCGGCCGAACCGCTGCTCGACGGCGTGTTCCTGCCGTCGTGGATCATCACCGAACTGGGCACCGACGACCAGGTCAAGGCGCTGCTGCCGGTGCTCGCCGCCGGTGGCACCACGATCGCGGTCGCGCACGCCGAGCCGGGACGTCCGTGGGGCGTCGCGCCGTCGGTGTCAGCGGCCGGTTCCGCGCTTACTGGCGTGAAATCGCCGGTGCGCAACGCTGATCAGGCCGACAAGTTCCTGGTCACCGCGGTCGACGAGAACGGCCGTACCGGGGTGTACCTGGTCGAGGCGACTGCTGAGGGCATCACTCGGGTCGACGGCCGGGCCGCCGACTGGGGTCACACGTCGCAGGTCGAATTCGCTGGTACGCCAGCGGTTCTGCTCGGCACCGCGGACTCCGACGCACCGGCTGCGTTGCGTCGCGCGTTCTCGCGGGCGCGGATCGCGGTCACCGGCGAGGCCATCGGCCTCATGGAGACCGGGCTCGCGATGACCGTCGAATACCTCAAGACCCGCAAGCAGTTCGGTGTTCCGCTGGCGGCGTTCCAGGCGCTCGTGCACCGTGCCGCGGACTTGTACGCGAAGGTCGAGCTGGCTCGTTCGCTGGCGCTGTGGGCCACCGCGACGGTCGAGGCGTACGACAAGGGTGCGTCCACAGTGGACCTCGACGCCGTGGCTGACGACGCGTTCGTGTTCGTGTCCGACGCCGCGACCGCTACCGCCGAGGAGATTGTCCAGCTGCACGGCGGCATCGGGATGACTTACGAATCAGAGGTCGCGCACCACGCGGCGCGCCTCATCGCCATTACGGAGAGTTACGGCGGAGTGAGCGCGGCCCGTCGCCGCGCGCTAGCGTCGGACGCGTTGCTGACGCCGCCGAGTGCGCTGCTCAACAACGCGGACGCGGTCACCGCCTGAGAAAGGAGTGCGCCATGCCGGTCGTCGCGATCGTCGGCGCTGGGGTCATCGGAGTGTCGTGGGCTCGGCTGTTCGCCGAGGCGGGCTGGACGGTGCGAGTCACCGATCCGCGCCCGGACCTGCGGGAAATCGTCGCTCGAGACCTCGCCGGGCTGCCCGCCACGGCAGTCGCGGACCTCGCGGAAGCCGCTGAAGGGGCCGACTTCGTCCAGGAGTCGGGCCCGGAGCGGATCGAGCTGAAGCGGGAAATGTTCGCGACGCTCGCCGCCGCCACGCGCGACGACGTAGTACTGGCGTCCTCCTCCTCGTCGCTGTTGCCCTCGGTGATCGCCGAGGGCAACAGCGCGGCCTCGCGGATCGTGATCGGGCACCCGTTCAACCCGCCCGAACTGATGCCGTTGGTCGAGGTGGTGCCCGGGGTTTCGACCTCTTCGGAGACTGTGGCTAAGGCCGTCGAGGTCTACCAGGGATTGGGCAAGAAGCCGATCACGCTGAAGAAGGAAGTGCCCGGCTTCGTCGGGAACCGGCTGCAGAAGGTTTTCAACGACCAGGCGATGTACCTCGTGCAGCAGGGCGTGATCTCCGCGGCGGATCTGGACGAGCTGGTCAAGGCCTCGCTCGGGCCGCGGTGGGCGACCATCGGGCCGTTCGAGAGCATGCATCTCGGCGGCGGTCCGGACGGAATCCGGCACCTGGTGACCCACGTCGGCTCGCAGATGAAGTTCGAAATCGGCCGCCCGGACCGGGAACACCTCGACGCGGTGATCGACGAGGTCGAACAGACTTACGGCACCGCGGACACTTACTCGGCGCGGGTCGAAGCGCGAGACAGTCGGACTCGCGCGCTGCTGGACGCGCTGGAGAAGGAATGACTCTCACCGAGCATCTCGAAGCCGCGCTCGCCAACCCAGCCACCACTGACGAATACGACCTGCACCAGCCGCTGGCTGATCTGCTCGGCTCGGTCGGCCTGCAAGAATCCGACGCCGGCGGCCGGATCGAATTCACCGGAGCCGACCCGATCCTGCCGGGCGCACTGCGGCTAGCCGGGGCGACGTCCATCGCGCTAGCGGCGAAATCCGTTGCGGTGGCGAAGATCTGGCAACAGCGCGGCGGACGCGGTCAGGACATCTCGATGGACCTGCGGACCGCGCCGCACCGCTTGTGCCCGTTCTACGACAAGAAATGGGAACTGCTCGACGGCTACCCGCAAGGCGACCCGGCGCGCGTCGATCCGGCCTTCGGAACGGATCGCTTCTACTCCACTTCGGACGGACGCTGGGTGCACCCGATCAGCCCGTACCCGAAGCTGCGCAACGACGCGGCCGCACTGCTCGGTGTTCCGGAGCGGGATGCCTTGGTGCAGCAGGCGATCTCGCAGTGGAACTCGTTCGAACTGGAGGACGCCGCCGAGGCTGCGGGCGTCATCATGCCGGTGGTGCGCACGACCGAAGAGCTGATGGCCACCGAGCAGTACCAGTCGGTGCTGTCGACGATGCCGCCGGTGATCGTCGAGCGGATCGGCGACAGCCCGCCGGAACCGTTGCACCCCAACCCTTCTACGCCGCTCGAAGGAATCCGTGCACTGGGCCGGGCACACATCATCGCGGGCGCTGGCTGCGGCCGTGCGCTGGCTTTGCACGGCGCGGACGTGCTGAACGTATGGGATCCGGGCGAATACGAACTGCCGCTGCTTTATGCGACGTCCAATGTGGGCGTTCGCTCCACCCGCCTCGACTTCCGCCGCGCCGCCGACCAGGAGCGAATGCGCTGGCTGCTGACCGGTGCCGACATCTTCTACGCCAACCGCCGCCCGGGATACCTCGCGCGCCATGGCCTCGACGCGGAAACCGCCGCCGAAATCCGTCCCGGAATCATCCACGCCGAAGTGACACTCAACGGCAGCACCGGCCCGTGGTCCGGCCGCGTCGGATTCGACCAGACCGCCGGTTGCCTGTCCGGCGTCATGCTGCTGGAAGGCGAGGGCGGAGTCCCGTCGCTGCCCGGGGTACCGGTGGTGAACGACTACATCACTTCATGGTTCCTGCAGTTGGGAATCCTGCGTGCCCTCATGCTCCGCGCGGAATGGGGCGGTTCTTACCGGGTGCAGGTTTCGTTGACTCGCGTCGCCTTGTGGTTGCTGAGCCTGGGAATCTTCGACAAGGGCTACGCCGCTGAAGTCGCCGGTGTCGCTCCCGGCCACGAATACTTTGACCCCGAGACCTTCACCGCGGACACTCCGCTTGGCCGGTATCGCGGCGTCACCGAACAGATCCGGATGTCGGAAACTCCGGGCTATTACACGAATCCGTTGATCCCGAGGGGATCGCACCGTCCAGAGTGGAGGTGACATGTTCAGCGAGTTGGTAGTGCTGGGCATTCGCACCGGGACGATTTACCGCGTCGGACTTCCCGACGGGCAGGTTACCCCGCTGTACAAAGATGCTGGTGTCTCGCCGGATGGCGTTGTGGTCGCCGACGGGACTGTTTACTGGACCACCATGGGCATGCCTACGCGCGACCCTTCCGTGCCGGGCGAAGCTGGCCTGGACTACTCGGCTCGCAACGGTGGCCTGCACGCGGTGTCTTTCGACGGCACCGGCGCGCGCGATGTGGTCCCGAATGGAACTCTCACTACCGGGAAACAGCTGGCGTACAACGGTTCCCTGTACTGGGGCGACCGGGAGGGTTATCGAATCACCCGGGTGCGTCCGGATGGGACCGGTCTCACGGATCTGATCGTGAACGAGCCGGACGATAGCGGGATGCAGGAATGCGTCGGCGTCACTGTGGATTCGACGCACCTTTACTGGACGCAAAAGGGTCCGGCCAAGGGCGGTGTCGGCCGGATTTTCCGCGCTGGGCTGGAGATTCCCTCGGGGGAGACCGCCCGCGACCGGTCCGATGTGGAGACCCTGTGGGATCACCTGCCGGAACCGATCGACCTGGAAATCCATGGCGGGTACCTGTATTGGACCGACCGTGGCGCGGCTCCGAAGGGGAACACGCTGAACCGCGCCCCGCTTCCCGGGCCGGGGGAGAAGGGCGCTGAGCCGGAGATTTTGGCAAGCGGATTCACTGAGGCGATTGGGCTGGCGGTGGATGACGAAGTCGCTTACGTGTCCGATCTGGGCGGGCGGATCACTGCGGTGCCGTTGGCTGGCGGTGAATCGCGCGTGGTGGTGGAGATGGGTGAGTTGTTGTCGGGTATCGCCGGAACTAATCGCTAGTTTATGGGCTGATTTGCCCTCGAGTTCTGGCTCATGGGGTTCGATGGTGGCCGCTCGTGGATACGGGTCAATTTGGAGCGGATGAGCACGCTGGTCATGACGCTGCGGCAAGATAAAGAGTACTTGACTAACGCGAACAAACGCACTCAAGAACTTCTGCCACTGACATGGAAAGTCTCGTGATCGACTTCGCTGGTAAGGAGTTTCGGGGCCGGTCGGGTAAGGCCTCGACAAGATTGACGAGTTTCCTGCATAGCCACCGAAGGCCTGCCGAAGCTAAAAAAGATTTCCGCGAACATGGAACGCAAGGTGGCGGAAAGTTGGGAGATCCGGTGGTCACGGTGCGCCACAACGCGACCGGTCAGGCCCGGGCACTGGAAGCACGCCTTTCAGTCGGGCTTCCCTGTCGTCGGCTATCAACCATCGGCCTAAAGGCGAGAGGCGTGAACCCGGGGCCGCGCCGCCGAGCTTGCTGCACCTGCGCGAAAGGGGAGCTATCTGGACTGTGATCTGACTTTCCAAAAGATTGTCAGGAGAATTTCCCGGATTTCTGGAAGAAGCGTGCCGGTTGCCCACTGGCGTGTCGGGGGTGTTGAGCAACTTGTTCAGCACAAGCCCGACCTAGTGCAGCAGTGGCTGTACACGGCCCGTGAGGACTTCAAGACCTTGCGCTTGCAGCATCTGGACTTGCCCGGACAGATCACCGAGTCGATGCGCAAAGCCAGGTATTAGACGGATTCTGCTACTTCGTCGGCTGCGGTAGCGATCGTTAACGTTGATGGCAGGCCCGGTACCCCATGCGCGGGGTGATAGTCTTCACGGTTTCGCGTGGTGCCAATTTGGCTCTATGTTAAATTCGTTTCTGCGAGGTGTGCAAGATGATGAACATCTGCGCATCGGGCCGGGTTGAGCACGGAATCATGGATTTCGATTCGCGGGTTCATCCGGTTCCGTCAGGTCTTGGGTGCCGCCGCACGACGACGTGACCGCTGCATGGTCGAGGGTGCTGACGTCGGAGAGAAGCCTGACAGCCTGACCAGAAGCGCGCCCATCGCGGTCAGGTTCGGTTTGGGGCGAAGCCAGGACTGTGGCCGCACGCGCGGGTAGTTCCGCGTATGGGGCTAGCTCGGAAGCCGCATCCCGAACGCTGCGCCCAGCCAGCTTGTCCTTGCGAAAATTGGAGTGAATCAAGTCGGATGTGTTGAGTCCAGCCTGCGAGTGTGCAGATCGCTCGCCGCCGGGTGAGCGAGTACGAAATGCTGCGGAAGTTGCTGTACATCCCGCGGTCGCTCTGTGAAGCGTGCTCAGTGCATGTTCTGTAATTTGGTGCTCTCGGTCAAAGTGTTGGTCGTAATCATACGAGCGTTCATCCTTGTGAAAAATTCCCTCGGGTAACAGTGCGCTGTCACCGCGCGACAGGTTCCATGCAAGTCGCGCTTCGGCGGCAACGTCGGGGCAGACCGGGATTCCAAGGTGCCTTGACGGGGCTCGTTCCGCGCTGCACTGCGCTTGACGAATGGATGGGAGTGGCATGGCACTCGCGGCTGAAACGATCCTGCTCGGTGGTCGCTACCGGCTCGTTGGATCGCCCATCGCAACGGCGGGCGACACTGAACTCTGGGCTGGTGTCGACGAGGAGGAGTGGGCTAAGCCTTACCTGGTCAAGGCATGGCCGTTTCCTGACGCGAAGCCAGATGACGTGCAGCGAGCGCTATGGGACGCAGAGCTTCGGACGCTTTACCGAATCCGCAGCACCCCGGAGTCGGAGCATTCCCTGCTCCAGTTGCATAACGTTGGTATCGATCACGACCAACGCTGCTTCGTGATGATCTTCGAGACGCCGGGACTGGCCTCATTGACATCTGTCCTAACGGGTGACCGCGGGAATCACGCCTGGCTGTCGGGCCGAGTCGATGCCCGTCGCGAGTTGTGGCTGATGCTCGCCCGCATCGCGAACGGACTGGCCCTCTTGCATGAGCAGCAGGTAGTGCACCGTTGTGTGTCTCCCGATTCAATCTTCCTCGATCCGAAGGAGGGGCCGGAGTCCGCCATGCTCGGAGGGTTTGAGTGGAGTGTTCGGCTCGGTCGGCCTTCGGCGGTTCCGGCTGCACAAATCGGTTGGGAGACCGCGCCGGAGATGCTGGATGGAAATGCTGCCTTCGGACCGCACCAGGATTGGTTCGGGTTCGGCATGCTGGCTGCACGATGCATGCTCTCGATTGAGCACCTCAACACCAACAACCCGGATCCGCGCAAGCGATACCAGTTGGTCCTCGATCACCTGGCGAGAGCAAGGAAAAAGTTGACGCCGATCGAGCACGAACTTCTCGCTCGGCTCATCGCCGAGGAACCCGCGACCCGGCCGCGACACCACTCCGAGATCAAGTTAATGCTCCAGGAGGTCATTCGACAGCTCCGCGAGCCTATGATGCACGGCGCGGATTCGGCTCGCCACGTCGTGGTTTTCGACCCGCGCAGTCGGTCGCTCGTCGACGTCTGTCTGGAACGAGGCCTGCGCGAGACACTCAAACTAAATCCTGGTGAGACCTTCGACCCGCAGCGGCCAGAACATCTCGCGGCTCTGCAGAGCTTTCTGTACGCCGACTTCTCCGGCGGCGCGACCATCACGCCGATCCCGGCTCGGTCGAGCTACACGCTTACTGGCAAGTCGATGCACCTGGAAATCACCAGGGCGACCGACCCCGATGGACGCGATGCGGGTTGGACGTACGCCTTCTGCCGGAAGGCGCGCGAGTACATGAGTACAGCGCCGAACAACCAGACTGCCGTCGCGCCTGGTCGAATTGAGTTCCTCAGCACAAAGGACAAGCGGAATTTTGGTAACCAGGTGCTAGGTGCCCCGAGCTGGGACCTCCTCCTGCCGCAGGTCGACACCGCTCGGGCGCGCCGCCGAGAGCAAGAGCGGCTACTGGAGTTTCTCCGGATCACCAACCAGATCGATGTCCTGATCCGCGACGCGGAGCTGTTCCGCTGCGAAATCATCGCGGTGACGGAGGCCGACGGTGTCGTCACTGAGATCCAGGTCCGCGAGGTCGCCAGGAAGCACAGCCCGTTGCGAATGTTCCAGCGGGAAGGTGGGATGGCGGCGTTCCTGTTCCGGGAGCGCAGCAGCGGTCAGCCCGGCAGTAATCGGATCCAACTCTGCGACCCGGACAACGAGAGCATCGACACCCGCCCAGCTGAACCGGAGTGGGAGGTCGCGGATGCGGATGTCCAGAGTCATACCGTCACATTGCGCCCGGTTGGGGCACATCCCAGGTTCCCCAGCGAGGGTGATGTTCAAGTGCTCCGCACGACGGGGCTCGGCGGCCAGGTACTGCTGATAAGGCGGCGCAAGGAGGCGATCGAAAAGCTGGCCAAACACACCTACTTGCTGGAGAGCCTGTCCAGCCCCGGACGGGTTCTGATGGACAGCGGCTCAGCCCCACTGCCGGTACCGCTGACGCCCGACACCGTCGACTCGAGCAAGCTGACGCAGATCGAGAAGATCCTGGCGGTCCGACCGATCTACACGCTGCAAGGCCCGCCGGGGACAGGCAAGACGCACCTGGTCACCTGGCTGCTGCGGGAGATTCTCGAGGAGGATCCGGTCGCCCAGATCCTCATCACGGCCCAAGGACACGCCGCGGTCGACGTGTTGCGTGCCAAGGTCGAGGAGGAGGCATTTAAGGATGTGCCCGCCGACCGGAAGCCCCTCGCCATCAGGCTTCGTCGCACGGTGACGACGAATGGAGCCCAAGAGTCAGGGCACGGGTCCGAGCGTGAGGTGGCCAAAAAGATCTTGCACCAGGCGATCGCTCGACTCGAAGCCACACCACCGGGACCGCTTTCGGCCATACAGGCAGACTGGTTGACGGCGTGCAAGGAGATGCTGACTGATCTGATGACCGAAGACGGCTCAGTGGCTAGGCAATTCCGCGAGTTGGTCAAGCGCAGCGCGAACATCACCTACAGCACTACTGGGGACGGAGACTTGGCGGCGCTTGCCGGCGAGGTTTCCTACGACTGGTCGATCGTCGAGGAGGCCGGGAAGGCTCACGGGTTTGAGCTTGCGTTACCTCTGTTTCTCGGCCATCAGTGGCTGCTCATCGGTGATCCGAAGCAACTTTCCCCATATCGGATCGAGGACTACGAGAAAGCGCTCAGCGATCTTGATGCCACAGTCGCTGCATTTGAAGCGCTAGATCGTCCGGGGCGGCTGCTCGACAGGGAACTTTTGCAGCTGTGGCGGGAGCGGACCCCTGAGCAGCGCTCGGATTTCGGTGAGTATTGCAGAGTTTGGGTGCGCGTGTTCGAACACTTTCACAAACTCTGCGCTTACCACGAACCTGAGAACGGTTTGCTCACCGGCCAGCACCGCATGCATCCGGTTATCGGCGATCTCGTATCGGACGTGTACTACGACGGTCGCCTGGAGCACTACACGCGGGACGCCTCGACCGGGAAGCCGGTCGAGGGCATCAAACACAGACTCAGCGGTCCCGATGGCCTCGGCGCACATGCGGTCTTGTGGCTTGACATTCCTGCTGCGGCCGCCGACACCCGCAGTGCCGAGCATACGGCACCAAAGTACCGGAACTTTGCAGAAGCCTGCGTAATCGGGAACTTTCTCCAGTCGCTGAAGGGGAATGTGGACGCACCGCAGAGCGTCGCCGTTTTATCACCGTATGCGCAGCAAGTCGGCTATCTCAAGGAGAAGCTCGACACCGATGTACTGCGGCAGGCGCTGAGCGAGTCAGGGCTCCGTTTCGCCAAAGATCCGAGAGGCGGGCCGCGCACGGGGCGCGACGGATTCTTTACTGTGGACTCGTTCCAAGGAAATCAGGCTGAAATAATTGTGGTTAGCCTGGTGCGCAACAACGCCAAGCCCAGTGGCAGTGGCCTCGGCTTCCTAGACGAGGCTCGGCGACTAAACGTGCTGTTCTCCCGGGCCGAACGACTGCTGGTGCTTGCGGGGTCGTGGGACTTCTTCCGGTTTCAGGTCGAGCATGTCTCGCGCAACCCGGAGCAGCCATCGCGGACTCAGCACCTCGCGTTTGCGCTTGACCGTCTGCAGACTTGGTTCGCTGATGGCACCGCTCTTCGGATAACTGCGGATCCGGTGCTTCTCGATCCGCTAGGGCGACCGGGGACTGGTGAGGAGACTCGATGATTCATACGCAGCTGCCGCTCAGTATGTACTCAGTTGGCTACGAGCTGGTGCGCGGCAGACCCTACAGCCCGCTTGAAGCGATGTTGTTGCGGACGGTGCTGGAAACTTCGTCGGTAAGCGGCTCCACTTTCGCCGATCTGCGCTCGCTGTTCCAGGTGCACGACAGGCTGCTCACTGAGGCGCTGGTGACTCTGATCCAGGAGGGGTGGGTCGCTATGCGTCAAGTTGGCCAGGAGATGCATTTCATGATTACTGACGAGGGCAAGCGCACAGTGGACTCCGGGCGTCAGCCGGAGTCCGTGCTGGTACGCACGCGGCGCCAGCGCATTGCAATGGAGCGACTGTCCGGGCAGCTCATCCGGGCGTCAGAGCTGATGATGGTCACGCGGGCCATGCTGCGGCGGGCTCGGAACGGCAAGCCGTTCCCAGAAGGACTGCCACCGCGTGTGCAGCGGACCAAGCTAAACGTCGGCGAGGTCGAACGTCTTCTCCCTCGGTCGGATCAGCACCAGGAATGGATTCGCTGGATCGATCCGGCGGTGCGGGTCAGTCAGGACATGCATTACCTGCCGATCCAAGTTGACCTGGACGCTGGCTGCGTGTTTGGGCTGCCACCCCAGTGGCGGGATATGTCAGAGGTAGTGATCCGGCTGATCACCGAGAACGCCAGTGAGTTCGACCTCGGTCCAGCGGTAGGGGAGGCCGTCCGAGCCTTAGCAAGGAAGAACAATATCGGGACAACGCTCAACCGACCTGGGCCGGATGCAGCGAGCTACGAGTATCTGAGCACGGCGATTGCTGATGTCGACGTCGCGGTGTCCGCAAATGAGAAGCGTCACTTGCTCGACGATTTCGCGGCAGTGGCCACGGGTAGCGTCTTCGTCGTCGCCAACGGGTTGGTGGAGTCCTCGGCCAAGACGGTGCAGGAGCTCGTGGTGCTGCTCCTTAAGCGTGGAGTCAACGTGGACCTTTTGTGGTCGAGCGAGGATGACGATGAGGTCATCATCTCAGCATTTCAACGGACGCGGGGCGAAGGAGGCGCAGGCAAGCTCACCTTGCTTGCCAACACAGGCACGGTGACTACCGACCTGGTGCTCGGAACTGCTCAGTCAGGCCCAGTAGCCATTGTCGGGACCAGTGTGTTCGCTCAGGCGGACCGTGGCATCAGTGCTCGGCTCGCCGGATATCGTGCGCTCACTTCGCTCGCGAGGCTAGCCGCTGGCTGGTGGGAGGAGAGCTCAGGTGACGACACGGCAGTTGCGGTGTACCGGTGGAGGCACACCGCAGAGAGGTGGGCGAGCGAGGGCGCGCGCGAGTCGGCTCTGAGCCGTGCAGTAGTCGACTGCGGGCGTGGGAATGAGGCGGAGACAAGCGCCCTGTCGCTGATTGCCGCACATCAGTTGCCCGCCGCGCTGCGAGTGCGTCCTGCCGGTTCCGGCACTCCTGAACAGTGGTTCCTTGACACGGAGGACCGCCTCGTCGTCGCGAATGCTGGCGGGAACTCGGTGCATTTCGTCTTCGCCGGCTCCGTTCGATCGGATGTGCTTAGGCGGTTGCGTAGTGTCTGAGCTAACGCTTCTCCCTGTGGAAAATATCGATGACGTAGCGTGGGCTTATTCTGCTCAGGGATGACTAACGTTGAGGTCGCCGCTGCGGCTGCGACCGATGCGCTTAAAGAAGTCAAGGGTAAGGGGTAAACGATCGAAGAAGGCGTAGGTGCGGCACTAACGTATTGCATGATGAAAGTCTTATCGAGAACGCTCGCGACGGGGGCATCAAGTCGATAAATGGATCGGTGGCTCGCGCCTCGAAATGGACACAGTGCGGAAGTTGCAGGCGCGATAGCATGAGATGCAGTCGAAAGTGGGTCATCATAGGCGGTAAGCGGGTCGCGGAACCTGCATCGAGTGATCGGAAGGTTCCGCGAACGGCTGAAATGGGATCTTTCGCCGTCGACGTTTTCTCCGCTATTGCCTGTGTCATTGTCTTGATCTGAGGCTTAACCGGGTTTTCCGAAGGTAATATTGAAACTGCATGAGCGATATCGAGCGGCCCGGCGACCGGTCAGGCTTACCGCGTCGCCGAAACGTTGACGCAGAATTCCGGCGAGATCGCCATTGTCCGATGAGAAATCCAGGCCGCGATCGTCGAACTGGCTGCTCCCAGGGCGGAACTGCCTGTCGTGTGGAGCAGGCGAGGCTCCGGCCGTCCGCAATGCAGTTCTTCTCCGGCTAGTTTGCACTGGGAAGAAGGTTCAATACTGGTACTTCCTGCCACCTGGCGAGTTTCATCTCATCGCGATCCCGTTCAGAATCATTTCCACCATGTTCAGCAAATGCTCCTGCAAATCAAACGGAGCATCCTCGCTCTCGATCCACGAGCTCAGCGTCCCGAAATAAGACGTAGCCAGCAGCAACCCGGCCTGCGCCGGATCGATGTCCGCGCGGATCTCGCCGGCTTCCTGCGCCCGTGCGACGAACGTGCCGAATTCACGGGCCAGTCGCGGATTGCCGAACACGTTGGTGGAGTGGATCGCCGCGCCCATGCAGGCGATCGTCTCGGCTCGGGAGTCGAGGCTGTTGCGCGCCAGTTCGATCAGGTACCGGCTGAGCACCTCGCGCAGCGGCCGGTCCTCCAGGTTTTCGGCGCGCACCGCGGTCATCGCGCGTTCCCGTCGCCGCAGGCTCCACTCGTCGAGGAACGCGGTCTTGCGCTGGAAGTGGTTGAACACGGTGGCGCGCGCGGTGTCGGCGCGTTCGGCGATGTCCTCCATCGTGGTGTTGTCGTAGCCGCGTTCCACGAACAGCTCCACGGCCGCCTGGAACAGCCGGTCCCGGCGTTCGTGTCGCTGCCTGGTCCGCCGATCGCCCGTCGCTTCTGCCGTCATGTCTCGCAGTCAACCACCATTTCTTCCCGGCGCCTGCTGAACGACGCCCTTGACGGTACTAACGTCGCGGCCTAACTTGGACGCAAGTCCAAATTTATACTCCAGTTCAAGGAGGCGGCGATGCGGCTGGTCACCTACGAATCCGCGGGCCCGGCCCGGCTTGGGGTGCTGCATGGCGACGCCGTGGTGGATCCGGCGCGGGTTTTGCGGGCGGCGAAGGCCGGAACCGGAGTCCCGACCGAGATGGTCGCCTTCTTCGAGGGTGGGGCGGAGGCGCGCGGCAGGGCTGAACAGGCGCTTCAGCTCGCCGACGCAGCGGCCGAAAAAGGCGACTTGTTGATCGACGAGGGGCATCCGGCGGTGCTTCCGCAGGAGGAAGTCCGGCTGCTCGCCCCGGTGCCGAGGCCGCGCCGGATTCGCGACTACCTGACCTACACTCAGCACGCCTCTGGCTCCGGCCTCGCCGTTCCGCCCGCGTTCGAGGCGATGCCGATCTGCTATAAGGGCAACGTCGAGACGGTGATCGGGCCGGAGGAGCCGTTGCTCTGGCCGTCGTACACCGCGCAACTTGACTTCGAGCTCGAGCTCGGCTTCTTCACCTCCGGCGGCGGCAAAAACCTCACCCCGGCTGAGGCCGCCGGACGCATCGCCGGGGTCACGATTTTCAACGACGTCAGCGCACGCGACATCCAGCTGTTCGAGATGAGCCTGACAATCGGTCCGTCCAAAGGGAAAGACTTCTGTGCCGCGATGGGTCCGTGCGTGCTCACCATGGACGAGGTCGACGAATGGGCGGTGCAGATGTCGGCGACGGTCAACGGCGAGGTCTGGGCCACTGGATCCACAAAGGACCGGCAGTTCTCGTTCGCCGAGGTGCTTGCGTGGGCGTCGCTGGACGAGGACATTTACCCCGGGGAGTTCTTCGGGCTCGGCACCGTCGGCGGCGGATGCGGATGGGAATTGGACCGCTGGATCCAGCCGGGCGACGTGGTGGAACTTGCCGCGTCTGGCGTCGGGGTGCTGCGAAACCCGGTGGGGCAACGGCAGATCGCGCCGGAAGGTGCGGGATTGGCTTCATATCAAGGTGCACCCGAGGTGCACGTCCCTAGGAGGTAACCGTGCCCAAAGACATTCCCTACACCAAAGGACATCACCGGCTCACCGAACACTGCTCGTCATGGCTGGTCCCGGACGGAACGTGGGGCTGGAGCAATGCCGGTCTGATCGCCGGGGCCGGAGAATCCCTTCTCGTCGACACCCTCTTCGACGTGCCGATGACCCGGGAAATGCTGACCGGTCTCCAAGAGACCACAGTAGACAGTCCGATCAAGACAGTCGTGAACACGCACGCGAACGGAGACCACTGGTTCGGCAACGAACTGGTCGCGGACGCCTCGATTATCGCCTCCGTTGCCACGGCGGAAGAAATGCGCACAAACGGCCCCGACCTCATGCGCGGCCTGGTGCATCAGGAAGGTCCGCTGGGCCGTTTCGCCCAGCACATCCTCCACCCGTTCGACTTCGACTCGATCACCGCGACCCCGGCGACCCGGACGTTCGCCGAACAGCTGAAGCTCGACATCGGCGGCGTAGCAGTGGAAATCCGCTGCCTCGGCCCCGCGCACACCGAGGGCGACAGCGTCGTGCTGGTCCCCGACGAGGGCGTGCTGTACGCCGGGGACCTGTTGTTCATCGGCGGCACCCCGATCACGTGGGCGGGACCGGTGTCGAACTGGATCGCCGCCTGCGACGCGATGCTGGCGATGGACGCCGAGTTCGTCGTCCCCGGCCACGGCCCGGTCACCGACGCCGACGGCATCCGCTCGGTCCTCGACTACCTGCAATGGGTACAAGCCGAGGCCGCCGACCGCCATCGCCGGGGGATGACCGCGGAGGAGGCGATGCGCGACATCTCGCTGGGCCGGTTCGCGGACCTCGACGAGCACGGCCGGCTCGCGCAGAATGTGCTCGCGGTGTACTACGAACTCGATCCGGAGATGGAGCGGGTGGACACCCGTGAGGTGTTCCGCCGCATCGCCGAGCTGGAAGGGTTCGCGTGAGCCGCTAACCGGCCACGGTCAGGATCCCGAGCGCCAGCAACACAAGCACTTTCACGGTTTCCGTTGCGATGTAGACGAAATGTGCCCGAGATCGCGGCAGCTCCGTACCCTCCGGGGCGGCGAGGACGCGGTCCGTCCGCCGGTTCAACGCCGGACGGACCGCTCCCAGCTGCCCGATCAGCACCACCACAGCCACCGCCGCCAGCACTGTCACGGCGGTCCCGGGCTGCCCGGCCACAACCGTGACCACCACTCCCAACGCGAGCAGAATCTCGGCGATGTTCAAGGCCCGGAACACCAACCGGCCGATGCCGAGGCCGATCGGGATGGTGACCCCCGGTGCGCGGAACTTCAGCGGAGCTTCCAGGAATGAGATGGCGAGCACCATCCCGAACCAGACGAACGTGAAGGCGCCAATCAGAGCAATCGCGTGCACAGCGCGGAAAACCTCGATTCCAGTGTTCGATCCGCCGCTGCCAGGCTACTCCCGCTACCAGGTCACCGGCAGCCGCACCGGGCCGTAGATCGACGCGTCGTGCGGCAGGTCCACCTCGGCGAACGGCACCGCGAGCCGCAGGTCCGGGAAGCGCGCGAACAGCCGGAACAAGGCAGTCCGCATCTCGACCCTGGCCAGCTGCTGCCCGAGGCATTGGTGCACGCCGTGGCCGAAAGCCAGCTGCCCGGCCGCGCGCCGGGTGACGTCCAGCTCGTCCGGGTCCGGGAACTTCTCCGGATTCCGGTTGGCGACCGGCAGCGACATGACGACCGGGTCGCCCGCCTTGATCGTCACGCCGCCGAGTTCGACATCCTCGAGTGCGGTGCGGATCGGGCCGATGTGGATCACGCTGAGGTAGCGCAGCAACTCCTCGACCGTGCCCGCAGTGAGATCCGGGTCGGCCTTGAACCGAGCCAGCTGCTCCGGATTCTCCAGCAGCACCAGCGTTCCGAGCGCGATCATGTTGCGGGTCGTCTCGAATCCGGCGACCAGCAGCATCATGCCGATGTTGGCGAGTTCCTCGTCGGTCAGCTCGCCGCCGCGGACCAAGTCGGACAGCAGGTCGTCGCTCGGCTGCGCCCGTTTCTCCTCGATCTGCCCGGCGATGAACGCGACGACGCCCTGGGTGGCGTCCATCCGCTCGGCGATCGGGACATCCTTGGAGAACATCGTGGTGGTGAACCTGTCGAATTCGGCGCGGCGCTCGTACGGCGCGCCGAGCAGTTCGCAGATCACCAGTGACGGCACCGGCCGCGCAAACGCTTCCACCAGGTCGACCGGACCGTCCGCGGCGGCCATCGCGTCGAGATGATCGTCGACGATCTCGGCGACGCGGTCCTCCAGCTTCCGCATCCGGTGCACGGTGAACGCCCCGGTCAGCAGCTTGCGGTAACGGTGGTGGTCCGGGTCGTCCATCCCGCTGAACACCCCCGGATCCGCCGGTTTCGGCGGCGGCAGCGGGCCGAAGTCGAGCGGGATCTTCGCCAGCTCCACTCGCGCGGACATCCGCTTGTCCGAGAGGACTGCCCGCACCTCCTGGTATCCGGTGACGAGCCAGCCCTCGGTGCCGTCCGGATACGTCAGCGGCTCGACCGGAGCCTGCGTGCGCTGGGCCGGCACCGGATCGAACGGACACGCGCCCCTTTCGAGCGGGAGTCCTGCCTGACGGGTCATCGTCGCTCCTTCCCTTCTGAATAGTTCAGAAGGTACACAGCTTTCACAAAGTTGTGAAGAGATTGTCTGATCTGAACGCCGAGCGGGCGGGGATTCACCGGCTTGGCCTATTTCTAGCGTTGCTAGACAACCGAGCGGCAGCAGTGCTAGCGTTGCCTCAACAGCTAGCAACGCTAGATTCAGTCGACCGCAAGGAGAACTCTCAAAATGGCCAAGCTGCAGAGCCTTGACCCGCGCACGCCGTTGTTCGCTCAGTTCAAGCAGAAGACCGGACCGATCGTCCTCGCCAACACCTTCGTCGTCCCGGAGGGGAGGACCGAAGAGTTCCTGGCCGTCTTCAAGAAGCAGGCCGAGTACATGAAGGCCCAGCCCGGATTCGTCTCGCTGCAGATGCACCGGGGAACGGCGGGCAGCCGGCTGCTGATGAACGTCGCGGTCTGGGAGTCGACCGAGGCGCTCGCCGCCGCGTTCGGCAATCCGGAGTTCCAGCGACTGGCGGCGGAGACTTCCGACGAGGTCGAGTCGTACCCGCACATCTTCGAGAAGATCGACGTCTGAGCCCTCAGGTCTCCGCGGCGTCGAGTGCCGGAACGAGCGGTTCGAGCATGCGCCGCAACAGATCCGGCAGCGACCCGGACACCACGACCAGACCGTTGCCTGCTGGCTGCGTCCACTGCTCCAACGCGACCCGCACCGCCGCTGCGACGGACGCGGCCAGCACGCGCGCGGTCTGCGGGTCGCCGACGCGGGTCTCGATCACTTCCCGCAGCGGGTTCTCCAGCGCGGCCGGAGCGTCGAGAAAAGCCGTGCGCAGCCCGGGATTCGTGGTGATCAGCAGCAGTGCGTCGCGACCCTGCTCGCCGGGGTCGGTGTACTGCTCAGCGATCGCGTCGACGATCGCCTCCGCCAGCCGGGTCTCCGGCAGGCGCTCGGTGACGGCGGCGGCGATCCGGCTTTCGCGATCCGCGGTGACCGCGGCGACGATCGCTTCCTCGCGGCTGGAGAAGTAGTTGTTGTAGGTCCGCGGCGAGACCCCGGCCGCCTCGGCGATGTCGTCGACGCGGACGTTCGCCGGCCCGTGTTCGAGCGCCAGCCGCAGCGCTGCTTCGCGCAGTGCGACGCGGGTGGCCTCCTTCTTCCGTTCGCGCAATCCGGTCACGTACCCAGTCTCGCAGTCTTTGTGCGTCTACGCAAACTTGCGTGCACGCAAGTTGCGTGCGTAGAGTGGCGGCGTCCCCGAACGAGAGGAAACCGCCATGCGCGGCAAGGGAATGACGTACGAGACCGGGTTCGTCCGCAATGGACGGTCGTCGCGGGAGAGCTTCGAACCGGAGGTGGTGAAACGCGAGCTGGCGATCATCCGCGACGACCTGCACTGCACCGCGGTGCATCTCGTCGGTGGCGATCCGGAGCGGCTGGAGCAGGCCGCGCGGTGGGCGGCCGACCTGGGACTGGAGGTCTGGTTCTCGCCGTATCCGCTGGAGCAGACCCACGAAGAGATGCTCGACCTCTTCGCCGACTGCGCGACCAGGGCGGAACGGCTGCGCGCCACCGGGGCGGACGTCGTGTTCGTGACCGGCGTCGAATTGAGCGTGATGAACCACGGCTTCCTGCCCGGCGAGGACGTCGCGGAACGGGTCAGTCTGCTGCTCGACGAACCCGAGGGCCGCGCCGAGCGGCTGGCCGCGGTGGGCAAGCGGCTCGACCCGTTCCTCGACACCGCCGTCAAGCTCGTGCGGGAGCGGTTCCACGGCCCGGTCACCTACGCGTGCATCCAGTTCGAGCAGGTGGACTGGAGCCGGTTCGACTTCGTCACGGTGGAACTCATCCGCTCCGCCGAGGTCGCGCCCATCTTCCGGGACGGCGTGCGAACCCTGGTGGCGCAAGGGAAACCGGTCGCGATCACCGGATTCGGGACGGCGACCTGGCGCGGCTCCGGCGACGTCGCGCCGCGGAGCATGGAAATCGTCGAGTACGACAAGGAAACCGGCGATCCGCTCCGCATCGACGGCGAGTACGAGCGCGACGAAACCGGGCAGGCGGCGTATCTGCGCGAGCTGCTGGAAATCTTCGACGAGGAGGGAGTGGACAGTGCGTTCGTGTTCCTGTTCGCGCTCTACAACTACCCCGGCGATCTTGACCTCGCCAGCTTCGGCCTGGTGAAGGTCCTGGAAGGCCGCTCGGGCACGGCGTACCCGGGCCTGAACTGGGAACCGAAGGAGGCGTTCACCGCGGTCGCGAAGCATTACGCAAAACCTTGACTCAGCGGGGTCCGGGCGGGTGAGATCCGGACATGTCGACGAAGACGAGCGCACTGGGCAACCGGGTCATGGCCAAGGCGGCGGTGCGGATCATGCCGCTGCTGATGCTGCTGTACTTCGTCAACTACCTGGACCGGGTCAACATCGGGTTCGCCGGTCCGAACGGGATGAACAAAGAACTCGGCCTCACCGCGACCGCCTTCGGGCTCGCGTCGGGGATCTTCTTCATCGGCTACCTCATCCTCGAGGTGCCGAGCAATCTCGCGCTGCACCGGTTCGGCGCGCGCCGCTGGATCGCGCGGATCATGATCACCTGGGGCGCGGTGGCCGTCGCGATGGCGTTCGTGCCGAACACCACGACGCTGGTGGTGCTGCGGTTCGTGCTTGGTGTCGCCGAAGCGGGGTTCTTTCCCGGCATCATTTTGTATCTGACGTACTGGTTCCCGGCGGCGCAGCGGGCGAAGGCGGTCGCGCTGTTCATGTGCGCGGTGCCGGTGTCGAGCGCGATCGGCTCGACCGTCTCCAGCCTGTTGATCAGCGGCGGCCACGGCATCTTCGGCCTGTCCGGCTGGCGGTTCATGTTCCTGGTCGAGGGCGTTCCGGCGATCCTGCTCGCGGTCGTCACGTGGTTCTGCCTGAGCGACCGGCCGGAAACCGCGAAATGGCTTTCGGCGGAGGAACGCGACTGGCTCACCACCGAACTCGACGGCGAACGCCGCGCCACCGAAGCCGAACACCACTGGCCGCTGCGGAAAGCGCTCACCCACCCGCGGATCCTCGGGCTGGCGTTCGTGTACTTCGCGGTCGTCTACGGCCTGTACGCGCTGGGCTTCTTCCTGCCGACGATCATCGCCGGGTTCGGCGAGGAGTTCGGCACGAAACTGACCGTGCTGCAGGCGGGTTTGGTGAACGCGATCCCGTATGTCGCAGGTGCGCTGGTGATGGTCCCGTGGGCGCGCCACGGCGACCGCGCCGGGGAACGGACATGGCACGTCGCGCTGCCGATGCTCGTCGGCGGCGCGGCGATCCCGGTCGCGCTGTATCTCGGAAACCCTTACGCCACCATGACCGCGGTGACCATCTGCGCGATGGGCGTGTGTGCGGCGCTGCCGACGTTCTGGGCGCTGCCGTCGAACTTCCTGTCCGGCGCGGCGGCTGCCGGCGGGATCGCGCTGATCAACGCACTGGGCAACCTGAGCGGGTTCGTCGCGCCGTACGTGACGGGCTGGCTGCGCGATCTAACGGGTACGCAGCGGACCGGTTTGTGGGTCGTCGGCGCGTGCATGGTGGCCGGGGCCGTGCTGGCGGTGGCGTTGGGGGCGAAGCCGCGCGCGTCTCGCCGGTGATCAGGAGGCGCGGCGGACCCGGTCGGTCAGCACTCGTACTTCGGTCTCGAACAACGCGTCGGCGTCGAGGCCCATCGCGGTGAAGCCGCCGCCGATTTCCAGGCTGACGAAGCCGTGCAGCCGCGACCACAACGCGACGGCCAGTTGGTGGTTCTCGCTGTTGGCGCGCCGCTCGTCGAGCACTTCCTCGTTCTCGTACGCGGTCGGCTTTTCCGCGGTGGCGGAATCGAGGTGGTGCAACACCCCGAGCAGTACGCCCATCAGCGACCGGGCGGCTTCGGCGAGCGGCTTGGCGTGCGCGTCGTATCCGGGGAACGGCGCTTTGAACAGCAACTCGTACCGGTGCGGTTCTTCCCGCGCCCAGGCCCGGTATGCGGCGGCCAGCAGCCGGACCTGCGCTTCCGCGTCGAGTGCGTCGGTGTCGAGGGCTTTCGCCATCGCCTCGCGGAGATCGTGGTACGCGTCGATGACCAGGACGGTCAGCAGTTCGTCGCGGCTGGAGAAGTAGCGGTACAGCGCCGGCCCGGAGACGCCCAGCTGCTTGGCGATGGCGTTGATGGAGATCGCCTGCGCGCCCCCGGCCGCGAGCTGGTCGAGCGCGACGACCTTGACCTCCTCGCGCACCTGCTCGCGGAACCGTTCGCGCATCGGCTTGCGGGTGCCTGCTGCGGGCATCCCCACCTCCTTGACGACGCCCGACGGTAACATGGCCGATCGTTCGGAAGACCTTCTAACTGTCGGTCCTGGTCGCGAAGGCTTGCTCGACGTCCTCGCGTTCGACGGCGGGACCAGGCACTTCCCTCGGCCCTTCGGTCGCGATGCCGTTGAGGAAGTGCGCGATCTGCCGTCTCGCCAGGTGGGTCCAGTCGAGGACAGAGGCTTTCGGCTGGGTGAGCAGGGTGCTGAACGCGATCAGGTCGGTGGCGTTGACCTGGCCGCGGATGCTGCCGTCTTCGCGGCCGGTCGCGAGGAAGAAACCGAGCCGTCGGTAAATCGACTTTCGCGCCGCTACGGCCTCCGGCGTGCCGAGCGGCGGCCCGCCGTGCAGCGGGAGCACGAGCTGGTCGGCGAGGTCCACGGTGCCTTCGAGATAGCGGGCGACCGCGTCGAGGCCAGTGCTGTCTTCGCCGTTTTCGATCTGGTCGAGCAGGCTGTTGAGCAGGCCGTACGCGCGGTGCTCCAGTGCTTGCAGCAACGCGTCGCGGTCGGGGTAGCTGCGGTAGAGCGTGCCGATCCCGAGACCGGCCTCGGCGGCGATGGTGGCCAGCGGAACGTGCCGGCCTTCGCGGAGCACCGCCGCGGCAGCCGAGGCGAGCAGCCGTTCGCGGTTGGCCTCGGCGTCCTTGCGGACCTTGCGCGGGCGGGACATCGGGTCTCCTTGCGGGGCCTGGACACTGCTCGCCAGTTTAGGCCAATGCCGGGAAGCGGACGGAATGTTCCGGATTTCCGCAGGGGTAGATTCCATTGCCTCGCAGGGAAAATCCGGTTGACCCGGCTGGCAAAGTGGAGTCACGTGAGTGATGACGCGAACCACCTCCTCCGTGCCGCCAGCCTGGCCACCCCGATGGCATTGCGCGTCGCGGTAACGCTGGGCCTGCCCGATCGGCTGCGCGCCCCCGGCACTGTCGACGACGTCGCCGCCGAGTTGGACTTGTCGCCGATCGCGCTCGACGTCCTGCTCGGCCACCTGGTCACGCTCGGGGTGGTCGAACGCACCGACGATGGCTACCTGACCACCTCTTATGGCGAGAATTTATGTGCTGACAAGGAAAACGGCGTCGCCAACCTCCTGCACCTCGACCGCGCCGCCGGCCGCGCCGAACTCGCTTTCGTCGAACTGGCACACAGCGTCCGTACCGGCGAGGCCGCTTACTCCCGCCGGTACGGCAAGGATTTCTGGACCGATCTCTCCGAACAACCGCACCTGCGGCAATCCTTCGACCGGCAGATGACCAACCGATTCCGCACCGAGATCCCGCAAGTAGTCGCCGGAATCGACTGGTCCGCATTCGACACGGTAGTCGACGTCGGCGGCGGTCGAGGAGATTTGCTCGCCGCGATTCTCGAAGCCCATCCGAAACTGCGCGCCCAGCTGATCGACCTCGAACCCACCGCGAGCGAGACCCGCGCCGCCTTCGCCGCACGCGGCTTCGCCAACCGCGTCGAGGTTCTGGGCGGCAGCTTCTTCGACCCGCTCCCGGCTGGAGCAGATGTCTATGTGCTGGTGGACATCCTGCACAACTGGGACGACGACAACGCCTGCCTCGTCCTGAAGCGGTGCGCGGAAGCGGCGGGCCCGTCCGGTCGGATTCTGGCGATCGAAGCGGTCAGCGGAATTCACGCGCGCACCGAAATGGACCTGGTCATGCTGGTCCATTTCGGCGGTCGCGAACGGCGCGTGGAAGAATTCCGCACCCTCGCCGATTCCGCTGGCTTAGTGCTGGAATCAGCGGCCCCGTTGACCGACCAGCGAGGCTTGCTGACATTCCGCGTCGCTTAATTCGGCGACCGGCCAAGCAGCCCGACCAGCCGATCCAACGGCGGCGCGTCCTCCGCGACCGGCACCGGCGGCGCGAACGGGCTCCGCTTCGGTGGAAGGTCGGCGAGCCGAGCCGCACTGAACGCGATTTCCCGCTCCACCAAGGCGTCCTCGAACTTCGGCTCCTGTCCGGTGGCGCGAGCGAGGTCCCAGCCGTGCACGAGTTCCTCGACGATCCGCAGATGCACCGCGGCGATCCCCGGAACCGTCCCGGCTGGGACCTCGAAAACCTGCTCCAACACCCCCGGCTGCCGGAATGCCGAAAGCAGCCCGGCCACCGCGTCCCGATAGGCCGCCACCGGATCGTCGCCGAGAGCGTCGGAAGTGCGCGGGTCCAGCGAGCCGCCCGCCTCGCCGCGCAGGACGGCCGTGAACAGCCGGTGCCCGAGGACCAGATGGTTCACCAGTTCGCGGACGGTCCATTCCGGGCACGGCGTCGGCGCGTCCCAGCGAGACACGCCAGCGACCAGTTCGCTGGCGGAATCGAGGACGGCGGCCAGATCGTCGACAGGGTTCATCGTTTCGCCTTTCGCAGGGGTCGCCAGTAGAGACACCGCCCGCCCCGGAAACGGAACGGTGGCAGGATGCGAAGGGTGGGCCAGGACATTCTCGATCGCGCACGCGCCGGAGACGCGCACGCCTTCCGCGAGCTGATCGAGCCCTATCGGCACGAGCTGCAGGTGCACTGTTACCGCCTCCTCGGCTCGCTCACCGACGCCGAAGACCTGCTGCAAGAGACGCTCCTCGCCGCCTGGCGCGGCCTGGACGGGTATGCCGGCCGAGCCTCGATGCGCGCCTGGCTGTACCGCATCGCCACCAACCGCTGCCTCAACGCCCTCCGCGACGCCGGCCGCCGCGTCCCGGCCGAACCGTCGCCGCCGTTCACCCCGACAGAACCCACCCGCCGCACCGAGGTGACGTGGCTGCAGCCCGCACCAGACCCCGCCGCGCACTACAGCGCCAAGGAAACCTTCGAGCTGGCGTTCGTCGCGGCCCTGCAGAAACTCCCGCCGCGCCAGGCCGCCGTCCTCGTGCTCCGGGACGTGCTCGACTACTCGACCGCCGAGGTCGCGGAGATGCTGGAGACCAGCCCGAACGCGGTCAAAGGCGCTCTGCAACGCGCACGGGCCCAGCTGCGCCAAACCGTCGAACCCGCCCCGCCGGCACCACGGGAACGGGAGATCGCGCAACGCTTCGCGGACGCCTTCAGCGAGGGTGACGTCGAAGGCGTAGTCGCGCTCCTGACCGACGACGGCTGGCTCGCCACGCCGCCCGCGCCGCACGAGTACGTCGGCCGGGAAGCCGTCGCCGCGTTCCTCACCAGGTTCGGCGAATGGCGCGGCACCCGAGAGTTCTGTTTGCTTCCGACGCGCGCCAACACCCATCCAGCCTTCGCCTGCTACCTCACGGAACCCGGTGGAACCGTCGGGCGTCCCGCCGGAATCCTCGTCCTGGCACCGTGGGGCGACCGAATCCGCACCGTCACCTGGTTCCTCGAACCCGGATTGTTCCCCCGCTTCGGCCTGCCCGAGGAGGTGTCGGCGTGCTGACCACCCTCGCGATCCAGAATTACCGCTCGCTGCGCGACCTGGTGCTGCCGTTGTCGCAGCTCACCGTGATCGTCGGCGCGAACGGCACCGGAAAATCCAGCCTGTACCGCGCGCTGCGGCTGCTCGCCGACGCCGGCCGCAACGGCGCAGTCGCCGCCCTCGCCGGTGAAGGCGGCCTTCCGTCGACGCTGTGGGCCGGTCCGGAGACGATCAGCCGATCCGTGCGCGAAGGCCGGACGTCGATACAACCGTTGCAGCGCACCAAACCGATCGGCCTGCGCCTGGGCTACTCCGGCGACGAATTCGGCTACGCCCTGGACTTCGGCCTCCCCGTCCCGGCCGAGACAGCCTTCAACCTGGACCCGGAGTACAAACGCGAATGCGTCTGGCACGGCCCAGTCCTGCGCCCGTCGGCGTTGCTGGCCGACCGCTCCGGCACGAGAGTCCGCATCCGAGACGAGGCCGGTAAGTGGGCCGAAAGCGGCCACTCGATCGCCCTCACCGACAGCATGCTGAGCGAATTCGCCGACCCGCGGGTGTGCCCGGAACTCCTGATCGTGCGCGACCGAGTCCGCGCGTGGCGCTTCTACGACCACTTCCGCACCGACGCCGACGCCCCCGCCAGGCAAAGCCGCATCGGCACCCGCACCTGGGCCCTGGACCACGACGGCGGCGACCTGGCTGCGGCCTTGCGCACCATCCAAGAATCCCTAGACGCCGACGCCCTGGCTACTGCGATCGACGACGCCTTCCCCGGCTCGTCCGTCGAAGTAGTCGCCACCGACGGCAGATTCGACCTCCGCTTCCACCAACACGGCCTGCTCCGCCCGCTGAGCGCCGCCGAACTCTCCGACGGAACCCTGCGTTACCTGCTGTGGGCCGCGGCTTTGCTGAGCCCGCGCCCGCCGGAGCTGCTGGTGCTGAACGAGCCGGAGACCAGCCTGCACCCGGACTTGTTGCCCGCGTTGGCCGCGTTGATCACCGCTGCGGCGAAGAAGACGCAGCTGCTGGTGGTGTCGCATTCTCAGCTGCTGGTGCGGTTTCTCGAGGATGCTTCGGTACTGGAACTGGAGAAGGAATTCGGCGCGACGGTGGTGGCCGGGCAGGGGCGGCTCGACCAACCGGCTTGGCATTGGCCGAAACGGTGAAACCTGGCAGGATGGCCGGTATGAAGATCAGAAAGGGTCATGCCGCGTAGGCCCCCGGCAGGGCTGCGTGTCCGCGAGCCGGAATACGTCCAGCCCGCCCCGCCCCACGCGCGAGTTCCGCGGGTTTCCGCGTCGGCACTGCGAGCAATCGCGCATTACGAACGCGTCGATCTCTATCCCGGCGGGATCGCCGAAGCGCTCGCCGCATGGAGCCGCTTCGTCCATGCTCCCTACCGGCAGCTGGACCGGCACACGGAGCACGGCGACGATTACGGTCCGTCGGACGATCCGGAAGTGGCGCGGATCCGGTTGGGCTGGGCATTGAAGCGGTTGCCGCGCAAGGCCTCCCGCGAGTTGTACGCGCGGGTCCGGCCGCTTGACGAGCTATACCTGGCCCGGTCGATTCCCTCGCCGGACGTCGCGCACCTTCGGGGGCTGCTCTAACGTTTCGCCCGCTGCCCTTCCGCCAACTGCTCGGTAATCGCCTCCGCGCCAAGACGCCGCTGCACTGCCGCCGCCACCCCGGGCGCGATCCCGCCGAGCAACGCCGTCAGCCGCAACCCGAATGGAGCCACGTCGATCTCCGCGAGGTTGCGTTCGGTCGCCCGCACGGTCGCCCGCGCGACGTCGTCCGGCGTCCGCGTGCCGACGCCGAACGGCAAGGTCGCCCCCGAGTCCGCGAACATGCCCGCATCGCTGATATAGCCGGGAAAAACCGACGACACGCCAACGTTGAACGGCCGCAAGTCCTCACGGAGCGCAAGAGCAAACCCACGCAAACCGAACTTCGTAGCGTTGTACAGCGAAGCCTGCCCAGACGCAGTCTTCCCAGAAAGCGACGAGATGAAGACCAGGTGCCCACGCCGCCGCGCCATCATCTGCTCGGCGACCAGCTTCGCCATCACGACTGGTGCCCGCAGGTTGACCTCAAACGCGCGATCGACCTCCTCGAGCGAGTAATCAGTCAGCAACCCCGTCGCGGGGAGAGCCGCATTGGCCACGACGATGTCGATTTCCCCTGCAGCGGCAAGAAGTTCCTCGACCGCACCCCGATCGGTGAGGTCGGCCGGAACCGCGCGCCCGCCCACCTCAGCGGCCAGCGGTTCGAGCAACTCGACCCGACGGCCGGTGAGCACCAGGTCGGCACCGCGCGCGGCCAACGTACGGGCGAGCGTCTGGCCGATCCCGCCGGTCGCTCCGGTCAGCAAGGTCTTCGCGCCCGGTAATTCCACAGTGGACAATTTCGCCATGCCCGCAGTGTCGCGCGAGCGGAACCGCCGGGTATTGCACAAATGTTCAGGCGAACGCGATGCGATCCGCCGCGAACCCGGCATCGGCGGCTAGCCGGCCAGGCGTCACTCCGGCGAACGCCACGACATCCCGGTGCAGATGCGACTGGTCGGTATACCCGCACTCGGCCGCGACATCGGCCGCACTGGACCCGGTCGCCAAGCGTCGCGCGGCGTGATCGAAGCGCACCAGCTTCGCCGCTCGCTTAGGCGGCAAGCCGACCTGAGCCCGGAACCGGTCCCACAACCGCCGTCTGCTCCACCCGCATTCGGCCGCCAGCGATTCGACCCGCACGAGGCCGCGGCTCCGCACGATCCGCCGCCAAGCCCAGGAAACCTCCGGATCCGTCGCCGGAACCGCCGAGAGCCGACGGGCGAAAGCAGCCGCCACCAGCGCGAACCGGGCGTCCCACGAACCGGCTTCGCTCAGCTGGTCCCGAAGCCGGTCGGCGTCCCGGCCCCACAACTCGGTCAACCCCACCGCCCGGTCCAGCTCTGCGGGTCCGGCACCCAGTCCAGCAGCGGCCAACGGCGGCAACCGGACTTCGACGCATTCGAGGCTTTCCCCGCGCAGCCGAACCCCGCGCGGCGCGAGCCCGGCGACGAAGCTGCCGTGCTGCGCGCCGTCGTCCACGAGGAGTTTGCCGTCGCCGAACTCCAGCACCACCGTGATCGCCGGATGCGGCACCACTCGAAGATCGACCGACCCGCCGGCCCGGTGGCGGAATCCGCCCAGGGAGAACGGACCCGCGCGACCGGGCCGCGCGACCTTCCAGACGCCGCTCTCCACTACCGCAGTGTAAGAGTCAGCGAGGCCGCACGGGTCGTCGCGCGCGAGTCGTCTTCGCCGAAGCCCGGACCGGCCGATACGGCTCCGGCACCGGCAGCCGCAGGATCCGGCCGATCTTGCCCGGCCCCAGGTGGTTCAGGTCGGCCACCGCGGCGGGCTCGTGCCGCGCGCAGCTGGCGAGCACGCCGAACAGGAACATCGTCACGATCAGCGACGTCCCGCCGTACGACACCAGCGGCAGCGTCACCCCGGTCACCGGCAGCGCGTTCACGACGTACCCGATGTTGACCGCCGCCTGCGCCACCAGCAGCACGGTGATCGTCGCGGCGACGATGCGGATCCACGGGTCGAGGTTGCGCGTCGCGATCCGCAGGCCGACCAGCGCGAGCCCGCCGAACAGCAGCAGCACCACCGCGCAGCCGAGGAACCCGAGTTCTTCGCCGATCAGCGCGAAAATGAAGTCGTTCTGCACGTTCGGCAGGTACTTCCACTTCGACGCGCCCTGTCCGAGCCCGACGCCGAACAGCCCGCCCTCGGCGAGCGCGTACTGCGCCTGCACCGCCTGGTATCCGGCGCCGGAGGTGTCCGCGTCGGGGGAGAGGAACGACAGCACGCGCGCGAGCCGGTAGTCCGCGACCAGCGCGAGCACCACGAACCCGCCGACGCCGCCGGCCAGCAGCGCGGCGAACAACCGCCCCGGCGCGCCGGAGAACCACAGCAGCGACAGCAGCACGATGCCGAGCGAGATCGTTCCGCTGAGGTTCGGCTGCGCCATCACCAGGGCGAACATCAGCAGCGCGACCGGAACCAACGGCACCAGCAGGTGCCGCCAGTGATGCAGCAGCCGGGCCTTCACCACGAGAATGTGCGCGCCCCACAAGGTCAACGCGACCTTCGCGAGCTCGACCGGTTGCAGCGTCAGCGGACCGAGCGCGAACCACCGCTGCGCGCCGTTCACCTTCGCGCCGAGCGGGGTGAGCACCAGCGCGAGCATCGCCAGCGTGACGAGCATCAGCATCGGCGAGAGAGACCTGATCCGCCGCAACGGAATCCGCAGCCCGGCCCACAGCGCGACCAGGCCGATGAGGACGAAAATGACGTGCTTCTGGAAGGTGCTGTACACCCCGCCCGGCTGCGCGGACGACGCCGACAGCACCATGATGACGCCGAGCAGCGTGAGCAGGCCGCACAGCGCGAGCACGAGGTGGAACGACGCCAGCGGCCGGGACAGCCAGCCGACGATCGCGACCGGAACCCGGCTTCGTCTGTTCCGTGTCGTAGCCACCCGAGCACCGCCGTCCGCCGATTTTTCGGCGCGGGAAAGAACGCGCCGGACCGATTATGCCTGCTCTGTCCTGAAAGGACATTGAGGCGCGCGGAGTGTCCGCGGTCTCGTTCGCGGTGCTGAAGCTATTTCACGAGTTATTTGACGCACGGGATTCCGCCTCCGCTCAACGCCGGCGGGGGAGCAGGGGTGGTGTTTCCGTGCGCCAGCGGGGTCACGTACGCGGCCGGGCTCGGCACCGGGGTGCCGCTCAGCAGTTGCGCGACCAGTGACTGGATTTGCGCGGTATTGACGAAGTTGACGTCTTCCCCGGACGGGCTCTTGCCGAAATGGTCGACCGGAAGGGTCACGAAACTGACATTCCCGCCGGTCAGGCTGGACGCTTGTTTCGCGAGCGCGAGCAGGTCCAGCGAACTGTCGACCGCGGTGTTCTGCTTCGCGACATCCAGAATTCCCTGGAGTTTCGCCGGATTCGTGAAGGTCCCGCCCTGTTTGAGCTGATACGCGAGCGAGGAGATGAACGCCTGCTGCCTGCGTTCGCGGTCGAGGTCGGTGAAATTGAGCGACGGATGCACGTAGTCGCGGCGCTGCCGGACGAACTCGACGGCCTGCTCGGCGCTGATCTCCTGCTGGCCGGCGTGGAAGTTCGCGCCCGAGTAGCTGTCCTGGGTGTCCTCGTTGAGGCACACCGTGATCGGCTGGACGACCTGGGCGATCTCGAAGAACGCGACCAGGGTGACCTCGACGAAATGGTCGATCGGGACGTCGCCGAGGAATTTCCGGACGGTGTCGATTTCCGCCCGGCGGCCCGCGTCCCGCGCCTGCTGCTCGCGCTGGGATTTGTCGGTGACGTTCTGCTGGACGAGTTGCTTGGCCTTTTCGTCGAACGCCAGCCCGTAAGCCTGTTTGATCTTGCCCTTGCACACGTTGTCCGGGCAGCCCGCCAGCGGAACGTAATCGTCGCGCGGAATCGAGATCGACGTCGCCTTGCCGCCGTTGCCGGGGACGTGCAGCAGCATCAGCACATTGGCGTTGTAGCCGCCGTCCTGCTGGTCCCCGGCGTGCAGCGAGTTGTAGATGTCCTTCGGCAGCGGGTTGCCGTTCTCGTCGAGCCGCGAATCGAGGCCCATGATGAGGATGTTGGTGTCGCCGCCGCTGGAGGTCGACTGCCCGTCGAGCACGTCGGAAACCTGCAGCCCGGACACGATGCCGTTGTAGGCCGCCCAGCCGTAGCCGGTCAGCGAAAGCGTCAGCGCGGCCGCGAGAGCCAGCGCGACCCGGCCGGTGATCCGCCGTCGCCGGGCAGCGGCGCGGGCGGCGACACCGCGCGCCGCCGCACTGCGGGATGCGGCGGCGCGTCTGTCGTTGGGGTCGGTCATCAGGCCTTCCGGTGCCGGGGCGTCACGGTTACCCACTGTTGTGCACACTCGCTGTGTACACGCTGAGAAGTAGTCTCACGCAGAGTTAACCCAGAGCCAGTTGGACGAGCTTCACGATGACGAGCGCCATCGCCAGGAGCAGATACGTGCGCAGCGCGGTCAGCCCGATCTTGCGTCCGGTCGACATCTCCGGCGGCGGCAAGTACTGCAGCGGCGGCATCCGCCACTCCGCGCGCCCGGTGCGATCGATCGGCGCGGCGCTCCGGCGGCGGCGAAGCAGCGCGTACCCGGCTGTCAGCACGCCGATCCCGCCGCTGACCGCCATGATCAGGAAAATCTGGTCCGCGCTGATGTCGGGGAACAGCACCGCCGCGGTGAGGATCACCGACAGCACCACCAACACCCCGACCACCACGGAGGTGAACAGGTTGGTGAGCCGTCCGTTGACCCACGGCCCGAGCACCGCTTTGTCGTTGCACAGCAGCAACAGGAACACCGTCGCCGACGGCAGCAGCACTCCGGCGAGCGTCTGCACTCCGGTGGTGAGCAGGCCGAGCGGCGAGCCCGGGATGAGCACGATGGTGGCCGACAGCGCGACGAGACCGGCGTACACGGCGTAGAAGCCCTTCGCGTGCCGCGCCCCGCGATGCAGCGAGTGCTTCATCCCGAAGACGTCACCGATCGCGTACGCGCTCGAGAGCGACACTGCGAACGCGCCGACGATCGAAGCGTCCAGCAGCGCGACCGCGAACAGCGCGCCTGCTGTACGTCCTGCGTAAGCCTCAATGCCGTCCGTGACGCCAGCTGTGTCCGTGAAGGACGTGCCGGTACCCGCGAAGGCCGCCGACGCGATTCCCATGATCGCGGCCGCGCCGACCATCACCACGACCAGGCCGATCCACAGGTCCGCCTTCTCGTACCGCATGAACCGCGGCGTGATGCGCTTGTCGATCACGTAGGACTGCTGGAAGAACAGCTGCCACGGCGCGACCGTGGTGCCGACGATCGCGATGATCAGCAGCATCAACTCGGCCATCCCGCCAGGTCCGGCGGGCATCGTGGGCACCAGTCCGCCGAGCATTTCCGCCGGTGCCGGGTGCGCGAACACGTACACCGGGATCAGCGTCAGCGAACCGAGGCAGAAGAAGATCGCGATCCGCTCGAACCGCCGGAAGCTGCCGGTGAACGCGGCTCCGATGATGACGGCCGCGGCCAGCACGACCGACGGGACCGTCGGCAGGCCGAGGTAGCGCGTCGCCATCGTGATGCCGATGAACTCGGTGACCAGCGTCAGCGCGTTGAGCAGGAACAGGTCGATCACCGAGAACGCGCCCCAGAACTTGCCGAAGCGTTCGAGGATCAGCCGTGCGTGCCCGACGCCGGTGACCGCGCCGAGGCGCAGCACCATTTCCTGGTTCACGTACAGCACCGGGACGAGCAGCAAGAGGGTCCACAGCAGCTTCGGGCCGTAGTTCTGCCCGGCCTGGCCGTAGGTCGCGAACGCGCCGGCGTCGTTGTCGCCGACCAGCACGATCAACCCCGGCCCGACGATCGCGAGCAGGGTCTTGAGCTTGGCGGACAGGCCGGTCCGGGGCGCGCAGTCGCCCGCTCTGATGGTGCCGAGCGCGCCGCGGATGTCGCCGACGTGCTGCTCGTCGAGGACGGCGGTGGTGCGCCGGTCGATGCTTACGGTGGTGTCGGTGGTCATGCCGAGCACTCCCTTCGGCCCTCTTTCAGGGCCGATCAGGGCACCCGCGACCGCCGGTTTCCGCGCACATGTGGCGACCCGGCCGGACGGACGGGGGAAACCGGGCTCAGCCGGGGATGCCGGAAGGTGGGGACAATCCGGGGTCCGGGGGCGTACTTCGCCCCGGGCTCGTACCGCTCATCGCCCTCACCTCCCCGCGGCTCGTTTCCGGTATCCGGTTTCCGGGCAGGGAAACCCCGCCCGGGAGCCACTCAACGCCATCCGCCGGATAACTGTCAAGCAATTGTACAAGTGTTGTAGTCATCAGTGTGACTCAGGTCACCGTCGAGATAATGTCGAGAACTCCGCCGCGGCTCCGTCCCCGCAGCACCTGACCGTACGACGTTGAGGAGACCGACATGGAACCGCAGGAAGTCGCCGAGGTCCTGAACCGCCCGCTCAGCCGCGAACTGCTCGCCCGCGACCTGACCCGGCTGGCGTACGTCGCGAAGGACGGCACGCCGCGCAGCATCCCGATCTCGTTCAGCTGGAACGGCACCGAGGTCGTCATGTGCACCACCAAGAACTCCCCGAAACTGCACGCGCTGAAGGAGAACCCGATGGTCGCGCTGACCGTCGACACCGAAGTGCACCCGCCGAAGATCCTGCTGCTGCGGGGCCGTGCCGAACTGGACTACACCGACGGGATCCCGGACGAGTTCCTGGAAATGAACGGTTCCTACGAGATCACGCCCGAGCAGCGCGTCGAATGGGAGGCGGAAATCCGTTCTCTCTACGCGGAGGGCATGGTCCGCATCGTCGTCACCCCGACCTGGGCGAAGCTCATCGACTTCGAAACCACGCTGCCGTCCGCGGTCGAGGAACTGGTGCAGCGCCGGGCTGCCAGTTCGGAGAACCCCGCCGTCACCGGCTGATCCACTACACTGAATCGCCTACACGCGAACGTGATTCCCTCCACGCGCGAAGGCGGAGCGCATGATCCTGGTGACGGGTGCGAGCGGCAATGTGGGATCAGCGCTGGTCGCGCACCTGCGCGCGGCCGGGGTGCCGTTCCGCGCCGCCTATCATTCCCCGGAGAAGGCAAGGAAAGCCGCCGCCGACGGAATTGACGCGGTCACCGTCGAAATGTCCGATCCGGCCACCGTGCAACCGGCGCTGGCCGGAGTGTCGAAGGTGTTCCTGCTCGGCGCGATGAGCCCCGGACAGACCGGCAACGAGTCCAATGTGGTCGAAGCCGCGGTGTCCGCCGGGGTCACGCACGTGGTCAAGCAATCGCTGTGGCGAGCAGACGAGGAACTCACGCCGATCGCCCGGCTGCACCGCCCGGTCGAACGGATGCTGGAAACGTCGCCGCTGTCCTGGACCTTCCTCCGCGCGAACTTCTACCTGCAAGCGTTTTCGGGAAACTGGTCCGGAACCATCCGGTCCGGAAATTTCTTCGCCAGCCCGCTGATCCGCGGCCCGATCGCATTCGTGGACGCCGAAGACATTGCCCGCGTCGCGTTCCGCGCCCTGACCGAGGACGGCCACGCAGGCAAGGCGTACGCACTCAGCGGCCCTGAGGCACTGACGTACAACGAGGCCGCGGCGGTGCTGTCCGACGTGCTGGGCCGTCCGATCGCGTACCGCGGAATGTTGAACGAGCAAGCGCTTTCGGCGTTGGCGGAAGCGGGAATGTCGTCGTTCCACGCCAAAGCGCTGGTCGAGGTGTGCAATACCTATGTGGACGGCGGGGCGGAAACCGTGACGTCCACGGTCGAGGAGGTCACCGGCCAGCGGCCGCGGAGTTTCCGCGAGTTCGTGACGGCGCATCGGCGGTGTTTCGAGCCAGCCTGATCCGTCTATTGTGGACGATATGTTCCCGCTCTAGGCAGCAGGCTTCCCGCTGTAAGCATTGAGAATCTCGGACAACGAACCCTGCTGCCGCACCTGTCCCTCATCCATCCACAACGCGGTGTCACAAAACTCCTTGAGCATCTCCTCGGAATGATTCGCGAACACCAGAATCCCGGATCGTTTCACCAGATCCCGGAGCCGATCGCGCGCCTTGCCGAGAAACGCCGCGTCGACCGCGCCGAGTCCCTCGTCGAGCAGCAGGATCTCCGGGTCGATCGTGGTCACGACCCCGAGCGCGAGCCGCACTCGCATGCCTGCCGAGTACGTGCGCAACGGCAGCTCGAGATAGTCGCCAAGCTCGGTGAACTCCGCGATGTCCTCGACCCGCTTCAGCATCTGCCGTCGGCTCATCCCCAGAAACAACCCCTGGACCAGGATGTTCTCCCGCCCGGACTCGCCCGGATCCAGTCCGACCCCGAGATCGAACACCGGCGCGACCCGCCCCGCGACCCTCCGGACGCCGCGCGTCGGCTCGTAAATCCCGGACAGCAGCCGCAACAACGTGGACTTCCCGGCCCCGTTATGCCCTACCAACCCGACCCGGTCGCCCTCGCCGAGCCGGAACGACACGTCCCGCAACGCCTCGATCACCGGCACCTTCGCCTCGGTGCCGATCTTCCCGCCGATCTTCCCGAGCACGCGCTTCTTCAGCGACCGCGTCTTGGCGTCGAAGATCGGGAAATCGACATAGGCGTTGCGTATCTCGATGCTGACCAAGATCCCTCCCCAGATGTGAATGGAAACTACCATTCGCATTTGGTCCGCCGCCAGGTAAGGTTCCCCGAGTGAGTCAGACCAGCGAGGGCTTCCGCCCGCCGCAACAAGCGCGCAGCCGGGCTTCGCTGCAGAAAGTCCTGGCCGCAGCCGAACGCGTGCTGGCCGAGCAGGGCTTGGAATCGTTCACTGTCGCCGAGGTCGCCGCGCAGGCCGGGATGTCGGTGGGCGCGATCTACCGCCGCTTCGAGGGCAAGGAACAGCTGCTGTACGCCGTCAAGGACCAGCTGCTGACCGAGCTGGAAGCCACCGTCCGAGACGCCCTCCAGACAGCCGCCCCCGGCCTCCGTCCGATCTTCGACGCCTTCGTGGCCGCCCTGGCGAAGACGTTCCAGGAACACGACCGAATCTTCCCCGAACTCCTGGACGCCCAACGCTCCGACGGCCGAGACCGCGGCCTCGCCGCCCTGTCCGCGATCCAAGGCGCTCTGCTGGAAGCCCTGGCACCCTTCCTGGCTGAGACCGACGGCGTGGAAATGGCAGCCCGAACGATCATCGGTGCATGCATCCACCGCGCCGCGACCTGCAGATTCTGGCCGGACGACCGGTCTTGGGCGACGTGGGCGGAGGAGGTAGCGGAAATGGCACTGGCGTACCTGTCTTCACCAGCCGCAGCGCCGCACTCGGGCCCCGCTAGGATGTAGGCAGCAGTACGCGAATGCCCTCGTAGCTCAGGGGATAGAGCACGGCTCTCCTAAAGCCGGTGTCGCAGGTTCGAATCCTGCCGGGGGCACATCTTCACTGGTCACCGAGGTGGTCAGGGGTTTGCTTCCACTGCGCTCGTGTCCGGCTCGGCGGCTGTGGCTGGGGCCGCGTCTTAGTAGAAAAGAATGTCCTCGCCGGACGGGCAGGTCTCCGAGATGGTCGGGACCGCGTGCATGGTGCGTCCGTGGGTGGCCTGCCGCCATCTCGTCGACCTCCCCGAGGGCTATCACGCCGCGTCAAGGGGGCGGTTCGGGTGGCATGCTGCGGACTGCGGCGAGGTGCCCCCTTGACGCGGCGTGATCGGGCTGCGCCAGGTCGACGAGATGGCGGAGAGGCCACCCAGTTGCAGGTGGTCATTTTCTGGAAACCACTGGCCGCCAGTTGTGGGCGCGGCACGCCAAAAAAGCCTCGCCGAAAGCTGCGTGTGCTGGTCAGCTGCATCATCCATCGTGATCGACCGGCGAGCGACGCCCACGCCCGACTTTCGGGCCTACAACCCGATGCACCACAACACCTACCGTAAAGCATGGTCTAGACCTCTCATGAGAGGAAACCCGCGATGAAGTTTTCCCGCTCCGCCGTCAAAGTCGGGATACTGACCGCCGTGCTCGGGACGGTTTCGGTGTTCACCGCCGTCCCGGCGCTCGCGCACGGCTCGATGGGCAACCCGATCAGCCGGATCATGCAATGTTTCCAGGAGGGTCCGGAGAATCCGCAGTCCGCGGCGTGCAAGGCCGCCGTCGCGGTTGGGGACAGCTGGCCGATCTACGACTGGGACGAGGTCAACATCGGCGACGCCAGCGGTCGCAGCCGTGAGATCATTCCGGACGGCAAGTTGTGCAGCGCCGGCCGGGACAAGTACAAGGGGCTCGACCTCGCCCGCGACGACTGGCCGGCCACCACGATGCCCAGCAGCGGCCCGTACACCTTCCAGTACCAGCTGACTGCCGCGCACGAGGGCACCTTCGAGCTGTACGTCACCAAACCGGGCTACGATCCGACGAAACCGCTCAAGTGGTCCGACCTGGAAGACACCCCGTTCTACAAGCAGGACAACCCGCCGATCGCAGGCAACGCCTACCAGCTCCAGGCGAACCTGCCCGGCGGCCGCACCGGCAGGCACCTGATCTACTCGATCTGGCAACGCCACTGGCCCGACTCCGGCGAGGCCTTCTACTCCTGCTCGGACGTGATCTTCAACTGAGCGGTCCGCCCGGCGGCGGTAGCGAAGGCCGCTGCCGGGCGACCAGCTCAACGCGCCAACGCGCCCCTAGTCCGCAGAAACCGCCAGCACAGATACGCGCACACGCCTACCGCGGGCGCCCCGCCCAGCAACGTCGCGGCAATCCCAAGCGGCGTAACCAGTCCGGCAAGGTACAACGGCACCAAAGCCGCCGTGGCGAGAACGTATTTCGCCAAGAAAATCCCGGTGCACAGCTGATAACGCCGTCGCCGCGGAGGATCCCGCCGCCAGCCAAGCCGTTCGCCTCGCCCCAGCACCACCCCGATCACCGGCAGACGCACCAGGATCGACAGCAGGAACACCGCACCTCCGGCCGCCTGCATGAGCACCGCCGGCAGGTAGAAGTCGACCGCTCGCCCGGTGCTCCCGGCCAGCAACGCAGACGCCCCCACGATCACCAGTCCGATCGCCGCCTGCCAGTACTTTCGGTCGGTGAACGCGTGAATCCCGGCGAACACCGCCACCCCGCCGACCGCGATCAGCGACGCGGTCGACACCTGATCGGTCACCAGATAGGCGATCAGGAACACCACTCGCGACGCGATCCCTTCGGCGACAGTGCGCCAGCCGCCCACCGCGGCGAACAACGATAACGACTTCTCGGTCAGCAGCGCGAGTCTCATGCGCTCGCCTTGACCGGCACGGAGTTCCGCATGGTCTCTTCGTACGAGCCGATCGCGTCGAGCAGCTCGCGTTGCCCGCGGTTCGCCTCGATCAACGCCGTGCAGAGACGATGCGCGTCCTGCATCGCGAGGTTGCCGCCGAAACCCGGGGCTAGATGGATGGCATCGCCGAGGAGGGTCACCGGGCTGGCGGGCCAGGCGGGGATCGGCGGGATCATCCCGATGCGCAGCGTGGCCGTCATTTCTGGCCACGCCTCGTCGACGATCCGCTGAAAGGCGCGAGGAAGATTCTCGGCTGGGCCAGGCAAAGCCCACATCAGGTAGTCCTCGACCCCGGCGACCGCACCCTCGCGCAGGGCGGGCAGAAATCGTTGCCGCGCCACGGTCGGCGGCGAGGTGAAACGCAGCGCGCTCACCACCATCGTTGAGTCGCGGATCCTGGCGACAGCGGGATTGTTGCCGATCAAGCCGGGTAATCCAGTCACTGCGGACAAGGCAGTCGCGCCCATCAGCATGCGTCGTCCGGTATCGACCACCTGCGCCTGCGGCAGGTACTGCCGACGGACCGCCGAACCGATCCCGTCCGCGCCGACCAGGACGTCAGCCGTATCCGTGCTGCCGTCGGCAAACCACGCGCGGACCGTGCCGTCGGCTTGTCGCTCGAACCGCGTGAACTCCGCATCGAAGCGAACCGCGTCTTCCACGCCGGTCAGCAATACCGCCCGCAGCAACGGACGATGTGCCTGCCGTCCAGGTCGTGCGCCGGACGGCTCGGTATCCACGACCGCGAACGCTCCGTCCACTTCGGACACTGAAAGGGTCTGGTCACGCAGCCCGCCCATCGTGGCGTCGATCATCGCGGCGTGCGCTGAAGGCAAGGACCCCCGCAACGCCGTGCTGCCTCGGTCGTCGATATGCAAGCTGACGCCTTGCGCCCGTCCCCGAGTGCCGTCTCGCTCGTACACGGCGACGTCGAGGCCCGCCCGGCGCAGCCCCTGGGCGAGCGTCAACCCGCCCAGACCTGCGCCGATCACGATCACTTTCATCGCAACCCCCGGTTTCTTCATCACTGATGAAGTTCAGGCTAGCGCGGGTCGACAGGAAACTCCACCAACGATGAAGAAAGCTCGGTTAGACTCACCGGCGTCATGGCAGAACAGAACGCTCGCCCCGGACGCTGGCGAACCGGGGCGGAGAGCAAGCAGCGGATCCTGGACGCGGCACGCGCGCTGTTCCGGCAGCACGGCTACGGCGGCACCACCGTGCGCGCGGTCGCGGGCGAGGCGGGCGTCGACCCGGGGATGGTGTTCTACTTTTTCGGCAACAAGCAGGGCCTCTTCGCCGCGGCGATCGAGATGTCCGCCCAGGCCCCGCCCGCCATCGAGGCGGTCTTCGCCGGCGGACTCGACGGCCTGGGGGAGCGCATCGTCCGGACGCTCGCGGAGAACCTGGACGCCTCGGGCCGGACCCCGCTCGCGATGCTCACCCGCGCCGACGACCAAGCCGATGCCCTGCTTCGCGAGTACATCGACCGCGAAATCACCGGACGGCTGGCGAAGCTGATCGACACCCCGGACGCCGCGTTCCGGGCCGGAATGGTCAACGTCCAGCTCTTGGGGCTCACCGTGGCGAGGTATGTCGTGCGGATCGAGCCGATCGCGTCAGCGCCGGTCGACGAGCTGGTCGCCCGGTTCGGGCCGCTCGTGCAGCGCTGCTTAACCGAGGACGGCTAAGCGAAAAGCCGGTCGAGATACTGGTCGATAGCCACCAGCGCGGCCCGGGGTTCGATCACGTCCAGCTCAAGCAGCGGCGTCAAGCCCGTCAACGCGAGGACGAGGTTCGTCTCGACGGCCGGGTCGCGATCGACGGCGATGTGCCCGTCGGCAATGGCTTGCCGGATCAGGTGCTCGACTAGCGCTCGCTTTTCGCGCAGGTCGTCACGCAGCTTCGTGTGCAACTCCGGGTCGTGCAGTGCTTCGAGGACGTACGCGGCGCTCATCCGGCTCGTGGCGCGAGCGTCGGGATGCAGCGGCAGCATCTCGGTGAGCGTCACTCGCAGCACCTCTCGAGGGTGCGTGGCGCCGGCGAGGCTCTCCGCGACCCGGCGCGAGGTCTGTTCCGCGGCGAACTCCATCGCGAAAGCGAGCATCGCGGTCCGGGTCGGAAAGTAGTGCTGCACCTGACCGAGAGACGCTCCCGCCTCGTGGGCGACCTCGCGCATGGTCGCCCGGTCCCAGCCTTGCTGCGCCACCACTCGCCACAACGCGCGCGCGATCGCTTCCCGGCGCTCGCGGTGGTCGACCTTCTTCGGCACGTCAGGCCTTTCCCTCGTTCCAATACAAATGACATAATACACTTGACTTGAAACCTGAGGGGGTTGAAAGATGGCCGACAAGACGCAGCCGGCGGTCCGGACGGTCGAGGGGGCCGTGGCGGGCCGCTGGCGGGCGGGGATGGCGGAGTTCCGCGGAATCCCGTACGCCCAGCCGCCAGTGGGCGCTCTCCGGTTCGCCGCGCCGGTCCCGGTTTCGCCATGGGACGGCACGCGGCAGGCGACCGAATTCGGTCCGCTGCCTCCGCAATCCGGGCCGGTCCAGATGGAATCGGCGCACGAGACGGACTGGCTGACCCTCAACGTCTCGACGCCGGACCCGGGCGCGGCGGGACTGCCGGTGCTGGTGTGGCTGCCGGGCGGCGGATACGTCATCGCGGTGAGCAGCGACCCGACTTATGACCCGGCCCTGTTGTGCGAGGCGGGACTGGTCGTAGTGAGCGTCAACTACCGGGTCGGCGTCGAGGGATTCGCGCTCGTCGACGGCGCGCCGGCCAACCGCGGGTTCCTGGACCAGATCGCCGCGCTGGAATGGGTGCGGCGCAACATCTCCCGCTTCGGCGGCGACCCCGACCGAGTGTGCGTCGCCGGGCAATCGGCGGGAGCCGGGTCGATCTCGTCGTTGCTCGTGCCGGCGCGGGGCTTGTTCCAGCGTGCCATCACCCATTCCGTGCCCGGCGTTTTCGTTCTTCCCGCGCTCGCGAAGCAGGTCACCGCGGTGCTCGCGAACGGGGAAGACCTCCGGAACGTCGACCCGTGGCAGTTGGCCGACCGGCTCACCGCGTTCAACGCCAGCCTGCCCGGCCAGCGCGACCGCTGGGGTCCGATGGCCCAGGTCGGTGCCGGGGTCTGCCCTGTTCTGGACGAGACTTCCCTTCCCCGGACACCCTGGTCCGCACTCGAGGACGGCGTCGAGCTGCTCGTCGGCCACACCCGTGACGAGTTCCGGCTGTTCTCCGTCATGGCCGGGCGGGTCGGCACGTTCACCGCCGCGGACGCCCAAAAGGCACTCGATCTCTTCGCCCCGGACCCGGATGGCTACCGCGTCGCCTACGCGGAAGCAAGCCCGGAGGAGCTGATGGAGACGGTCTATTCAGACGCGCTCTTCCGGATGCCGAGCCAGCAGCTGGCCGAGGCGAACGCCTTGGCCGGTGGCCGGTCGTATCTGTTCGAGCTGTGCCTGTCCGCGCCTGGTCTGGGCGCGTGTCACAGCCTCGATGTGCCTCTCGCGTTCGGAACCTTGGACAGTCCGACCGGTCGCCAGGTGTTCGGCGAGATGCCTGATGCCGCAACGATTCGGGTGTCTGAGGAGCTTCGACAAGCGTGGGTCGGCTTCGCGGCCAATGGCGATCCTGGATGGGCTGCCTATCGTCCCGATGAGCGACTGACCCGCGTTCTGGACGTCGAGTCGAAGACTGTTCCGTATCCGGAAGAAGCTTCGCGGAAGATCTGGGAGCACCACACGCCGGTCCCGTTCAACCTTCCCGCGTAGGCGGCCTGATCTGCCGGTACCAGTCGAGAAGAGCGGGCTGGTCGACGCTGCCGGGGTCGATCTCCGGATCCTCCCCTCGCAGCAGCCGTTTCACCGGGACTTCCAGTTTTTTCCCGGTGCGAGTATGCGGAATCCCCGGTGCTGCAATGATTTCGTCGGGAACATGCCGTGCTGAAGCACCTTGGCGGATTGCGGCGACGATCCGCTGTCGCAGCGCATCGTCGAGGCTCGTCCCATCGATCAAGGTGACGAACAACGGCATCCAGTACCCGCCGTCGGCCTGCTCAACGCCGACGACAAGAGCCTCCGCGATCTCCGGAAGTTCCTCTACCGGAGCGTAAATATCGCTGCTGCCCATCCGCACGCCATGCCGGTTCAGCGTCGCGTCTGACCGGCCATGGATGACGACCGAGCCGCGGTCGGTGATGGTCGTCCAATCGCCGTGCCGCCACACGTCCGGGAACGTGTCGAAATACGCGGCCCGGTAGCGGATGTCGTCGGGGTCGTCCCAGAATCGCAGGGGCATGGACGGCATCGGCCGTCGCACGACCAGTTCGCCGACCGTGCCGCGCACAGAGTCCCCGTTGGGTCCCAAAGAATCGAGCGCGACACCGAGGCAGGGAGCCGACAACTCGCCCGCCCACACCGGAGTGGTAGGAGCCGCACTCGCGAAGGCCGTGACGACGTCCGTTCCGCCGCTGCTCGAAACGATCTGGACCCCCGGCCCGAGTTCGTGCTCGGCCCAGCGGTGCAGATCGGCCGGGAACGTCGATCCAGTGACGCCGAGCCGCACCAACGCGCTCAGGTCGTGTTCACCGAGCCGGACATCGGCCTTGCGGCAGGACACCAGGTAGCCAGGGCTGGTTCCCAGCGTGTTGACCCGCAAGCGGGCGACCAACTCCCACAACGCATCCGGACGGCCGAAAGCGGGGCTGCCGTCGTAACAAACCGCGGTCGCTCCGACCAGCAGAGCGCCGACGAGGGAGTTCCACAGCATCCAGCTCGGCGTCGTGTACCAGAGGATCCGATCGCCAGCCCGCAGGTTCTGGTGGAACGCGGCATGCTTCAGCTGCTCAACGACCACGCCGCCGTGCCCGTGCACTATCCCTTTAGGACGCCCCGTGGTTCCCGAAGAGAACAGAATCCACAGTGGATGATCGAAAGGAACTGGTACGGGCGGCAGCGAATCACCGCTCGTGATCGACGACCAGGGAAGCGCTCCAGGCACCGAGTCCGGGTCGTCGATGACCACTGTGGCGGCCAAAGAGGACAGTCCGGTCCGCAGGGCAGCCACGTCGGCGCTGCGTTCGACCACCCGGCCGCCGTGCCGCGATCGGGTCGCGGCAATCAGCACAACCGGCGAGAGTTGCGCGAATCGCGCTTCCGCAGCCGATCCGACATAGTCCAAACCGCATCCTGCCCACACCGCCCCGAGGCTCGAGGTGGCCAGAAACGCCACAATCGCCTCCGCCGAATTTGGCAGATACCCCACGACCCGGTCACCGGACGACACGCCCAGCGCGGCTAACGAAGCGGCGACGCAACCGACCTGGCGGCGCAACTCACCCCAGCTCAGCGCCGCCGGAGCGCCGTCCTCGGCCACCGCGATCACGGCCGTGGCGGCATCGTCACGGCCCCGGAACACCTCGGCCGCGTAGTTCAGCGTGCTCCCCGGGAACCAGACGCTGCCCGGCATCGCCTCGGTCGCCAGCGCCGGTTGTCCCGCCGGACGCGCGGGCAGCCCGAAGTAGTCCCACACCGCGGACCAGAAGCCGTCGAGATCCTGCACCGACCACTCCCACAGCGTCCGGTAGCCGCCGGTCAGGTCGCGTCCAACGCGGGCCGAGGCGTACTGCGCGAAATCGGTGATCTGCGCTTCCGCTACGGGAACCCAGCCGGTCATTCGCGCTCCCATTCCGCGACCGTCGTCTGCACGGCCCGGTCCGCGAGGGCCTCGAACAGCGGCCGTCCGCCGGTGTCCGCCAGGGTGACGAACAGCCGTTTCCCACCGTCGCTACAGCACGCGATGGGAAAGGCAGTGCCGGTATCGATCGTCTCGCGCACCGTGTCGTCCCGGACCAGCACGACCGCGTGCCCGGTGGTGGTCGCCACCCAGATTCCTTCCGGCGTCGGCCAGATTCCGTCCGGACGAGCGTTGGGACCGACCAGGCTGGCGAGGTCGGCGTAGCGGCGTCGGTCGGTCAGCGTGCCGTCCGCGCCGATGGTGAAGGCGGTCAACCGTTGCGCAGCGGTTTCGGCGACGAGCAGAGTGCGCCCGTCGTCGATGAATCCGAGACCGTTGGGGAAGTCGAGGTTCTCGGCGACGACGGTGGCCGATCCGTCGACGCCGACCCGCACCAGACGACCGGGCCGCGGTGGTTCACCAGGCTTGAACCCGACGTCGTCAACATAAAGATTGCCTTGCTCGTCACCGACAAGATCGCCGAGCGGACCGGTCGCCACGGCACTGAGGTCCGCGTAGGTGGCGAACTGCCCGCCATCCCAGGCACCGATGCGCTTCTCGTGCATCATCGCCGCGACGAGCTTGCCGTCGGGCAAGAACCACAGCCCGTTGGACGGAGAGTCCAGCTTCGCAGCGCTCCAGGTTCCGCCGTGATCCGTCCACAGTAGACTGCCCTGGGTATCAGACAGCCACAGCGCGCCCTGATGCCAGCGCGGTCCCTCGCCCCAGATCATCCCGGTGCCGTACGGCTTCACGCGCGCACCTCCATGCGTCGCGCGAGTTCCTTCGTCGCCGTCTCCAGTTCCGCCGTGTCAGCGGCAAGGGCGAACGCGTACCGGTCCGGACGAATAATGGCTGCGGTAGCCGAATTCGCGGCTAGCCACTCTTCGACCGCCGGACCGGCGTCGGTGACCACCACGACGTCCAGGCGTCGCCACAGCTCCGCGATTTCCGCTGACACAGCCTGCTTGCCCACGACGACGAAGTTGTATCCAGTGATATCGTCGAGCCGGATACCGTCAGCGCGCGGTTGTGGGCTGAGCCAGCCGAGCTCATTGCTCAAGCCAGGACCGAGCGGCGGCCTGAGCGGTTCGAGGGTCTGCGGCTCGCCCAGTTCCGGGTGGGCGTCGCCGATGCCGAAGGACTCAATGAGGTTGGCCTGCCGGGCGGACTCGGCGATGTACGGGCGAACGTGCGGGGCGCGCTCGGTCTCGTAGGTGTCGAGCAGGCTGTCGGAGCAGGTGCCATGGACGACGGCGGCGAGTTTCCATGCGAGGTTCGCCGCGTCGCGGAGCCCGGAACACATGCCCTGCCCGAGCATCGGCGGCATCTCGTGCGCGGCGTCACCGGCGAGGAGCAGCCTGCCCGAACGCCAGCCGTGGACGAGCCGCGCGTGCCATTCGTAAGTGTCGGCTCGCATGATCCGGTAGCTGCCCGGTTCGATCCAGCGGCTGAGCGCGTCGTACACCGCCTGCGGACGTTCGAGCGCGGCGGCGTCGTCTCCGTCGAGGAGCATGAATTCGAACCGCAGCATCGGGGGAAAGATCGGCACGTAGGTAATCGGCCGTTGTCCTTGGCACAGAATGAATCCGGATTCCGCTGGTAGCGCTGGAGGATGCTCGAACGGATGGATGTCGATGATCAGCGAGCGTTGCGTCCCCTCCAGATCTTCGACTTCGGAGCCCATCAATTGCCGGACGAACGAATTCGCACCGTCTGACCCGACGGCGTAGGCCGCTTTGAGCGTCTTGACCTGATCCCGGTCGGTCACGGTGAGGTACACCGCGTCGGCGTCCTGGGCGATCTCGGTGACGGACCAGCCGAACCACAGGTCGACGTTCGGATCGCTCGCGAGCAAACCGCGCAGCCGGGATTCGAAATCCGGTTGGTGGAACTGGTAATCCGTCCGCCAGCCCTGTCCGGATTCCCCTCGTGCGTGGGCGAATTCGAGGAAAGGCGTCCCGTCCGGCAGTTGCAGCATCCAGCCGGTCTGCCGCAGGAACCGCTGCTCCAGATCGGCCGCGCCCAGCGTTTGCAGGGCGCGCATCGATTCGTCGTCGAGATGGGTCGCTCGCGGATGGTGGCAGACGATCCGGTTCGGATCGATCGCGGCGACCCGGAGTCCTTTCGCGCTGAGCAGCCGTGCAAGGGCCAAGCCGACCGGACCGCAGCCCACGACAGCGATGTCGTAAGTGTCCATAACTGTTCCTCCGCTCAAGCCGGTTCTTCGACCGGCTGCGACGTGGGGGTGCTCCGGATACTTCCCAGGACAACGGTGAGAAGTGCCCCGAAGACCGCCGGTACCGCGAAAATCAGGAAATTCCACTGTGGAGCGAACCCGGCGGCAAGAACCCAGCCGCCGAGCACCGGCCCGGCGATCGCGCCGATCCGGCCGATTCCCAGCGCGACCCCGATCGCACTCGCCCTGGCATGCGCCGGATAGGTACGGGCGATGTAGACGTTGATCAATCCCTGTACGCCGAACGCGCCCGCGCCGCCGATCAGCACGATTACGGAGAGCACGATCAACGGCGACCGAATGCTCAAGGCGGCCATGGCACCCGCGGCGACGACGAAGCAAGCAATAATGGGGGTTCTCGACCCCGCCCGGTCGGCGAGCACCGCGATCGCCAGGCCGCCGGCCGTCGCGCCGACATTGAGCAGGGTAAGGAACATCAGCGATGAATCCAGCGGATACCGGGCAGCTTGCATCAATTGCGGCAGCCACGTGTTGATCCGGAAGATGAGCAAGAACGAACAGATCACCATCACGCAGAACAGCGCTGTCGTTCCCGTATACGGCGGCCGCAGCACAACGCGCAAGCCGCCTGCTCCCGTCGGCTCTCGCCGATACACCGGAGATTCGGGCAACCAGCGGTAAGTCATCGGCAACAGCAGCAGTCCGACCGCGCCGCCGACCACGTACTCCGGCCGGAAGTTGTCTCCCCGCAGGAAAGCCGCGGCCACGACGGCGGCCAGCGATCCGCCGACCGTAACTCCACATTGGACGATCGCCGAACTGATGTTCTTCCGTTTCGGCGGCGCGAGCTCGAAGATCAGCGGCCCCATCGCGGGATAGACCGCGCCGACGCCCAACCCGACAACGAGTCTGCTGGCGCCGAAAAGTTCCGGACTGGGCGCGAACGCACAGGCGAACATGCCCAGCGAGACGACGGCGATGCTGAGCAAGGTCGTCCGGCGGCGTCCGTATCGGTCGGTGAGCGGGCCGACCAGCAGCGCGCCGAAGAGCATGCCCACCGGAGTGAGACTGCCCAACGTGCCCAGTTCGGGAAGGGAAAGGTGCCACGGCTGGTGCCGGAGCAACAACGGCGTCGTCGCGCCGAAAGCAACGAGGTCGTACCCTTCCAACGTCATGACGGCCAGCCCGATCGCGATGGCCCGCCACGGCATCGTCCTCACGTGCTTGCCTTTGCCGTCGGCAGACGCAGCACTCGCTCGGCGTTGCCGTGGCTGATTTTCTCCCGGTCGCGGTTGCTGATCGGCGCTTGTTCGAGGAACCGGACGGCCTCGGCGTTGTCCTCGAAGGGGTAGTCGACGGCGAACAGGATCGCGTCCGCGCCGACGGCCAGGATCGCACCGGCGAGTGCGGCCGGGGAACACACACCGCTGGTGGTGATCAGAATATTGTCGCCGAAGTATTCCGACGGTTTCCGCGCGAGCGTCCGGTGTTCCTGCCGGTCGTAGCGCGAATCAAGGCGCGCGAGCTGGAACGGCAGGAACTCGCCGAGGTGGCCGAGAATGAGTGTGGCACCCGGATGCCGATCGAAGACGCCGCCGAAAACCAGCCTAAGCGCGTGTCCGCTTGTCTCCGCCGCCCAGCTCCACAATGGACCCCTCAGCTCAGGTCGCCCCTCGAGCACCCGCCACGGCTCAGCCGGGGGAGCGCCCGGGTGCAGGTAAAGCGGCACCTGCAACTCCTCGAGCGCCGACCACACTGGTTCGTAGCGCGGGTCGTCGAGGTAGAGGCCATTGGTGTGGTCGTTGACGAGGGCCCCGTTGAGCCCGAGCGTGCCGACGGCGCGATGGAGTTCCGCCACCGCTGCCTCGGGATCCTGGAGCGGCAACGCGGCCAGTCCGCGGAACCGATCCGGGTGCTCGGCGATCACCTCGGCTAGCCGATCATTGGCGATCCGGGCGTCTTTTACCGCCTGGCCAGCGTCGGCGAGGCCCTGAATTCCGGGTGCGGTAAGGGAAAGCACCTGGACGTCGATGCCATGCTGGTCCATTTCTGGCAGCCGGTAAGTCGTGTAATCGCAGAGCCGTTTACCCCAGTCTTCAACCCACCGCGCGGCGGTTTCCGTCTTGGGCACTGAGTAACCGGCCTGCAGTTCGGGAAGCGCGAACGCTTCCTCCATGGCGATGAAACGCAAGGTCTTTGCCTTTCCTGCGAAGGTTTGCTCAACTGCCTTCCGCGTGCGCGCCGGTCATATGCGCCGCGAGGTCTTCCGGATTGATGAACGACGGCGGAGGCGGCGGACCCCATTCGTAGAGCGACTGGATGCCCTCGAACGACCGCGGCGTCCAGAGCTGGTCGTCGACGATGGCGTCCATGTCGGAGTAGTACTCGGCGAAGTTCCCGGCCGGATCCTTGAGATACCAGAAGAAATTCGACCCGATGTGGTGGCGGCCCAGTCCCCAGACGTGGCGTTCCGGATTCTCGGCGAGCATGGTCATCGCTCCTCGTCCGACATCGTCCACATCGGACACTTGCCACGACGTGTGGTGCAGGAAATTGAGCGGAGCCTGCTGTACCAGCAGATTGTGGTGATCGGTAGAACACCGCAAGAACGCCGCGCGGCCCGGGACCACGTCGCTGACCTTGAACCCGATGCCGTCGGTGAAGAACCGCTGGGTCGATTCCTGCTCGACCGTCCCGATCACCACGTGCCCCAACGAGAGCGGCCGCACCGGTTCGGTCCGGGACAGCACTGGAGCCCGGGTGTTGGCGCGGTCCAGCCGGCCAGGCCCGTTGTACGGGGTCGCGGGTACGGTCGCGCGTACCAACCGAGGCGCGACGACCGCTTCGACCGCGATGTCCGCGATCGGTTCCCTGGCGCGCAGGGTCTCGGCGTCGCGCTGCACCGGAACGCCCAGCCGATCGAGGTTCGCGGCGATGCGTCCGAGGTCGTCGGTGTTATCGACCGCGACGGTCATTCCCAGCAGCCGACGGATCCGCGAGTGCTGAAGGACGAACTGCTCACCACCCTCGACCGTGGCGAACCGGCCCGGCGCGAGCTGCGTAAGCCCGAAGTCGGCGTAGTAGCCAGCGGTGCCCGCGACGTCCGGTACGCCGACGGTCAGTGATTTCAATCTGTGCAATGCCATGGAATTGCCCCTTTCACCCGGCGACGCAGGTCTGCCGGAGCTGTCCGATGCCCTCGATCCGCGTGACCACTTCGTCGCCCGGACGCAGGTAGCGCTGCGGAGACCGCGAATGCCCGACGCCCGAAGGCGTGCCGGTGAAGATCAGGTCCCCAGGCAGCAGCGGGCACACCGCCGACAACCGGGCGATCAGCTCGGCGACCGAGAAGACCATCGACGACGTACGCGCCTTCTGCACGCTCTCGCCATTGACAAGGCATTCGATCGCGAGGTCATCGGGGTCGGCGAATTCGTCGGCGGTCACCAACACCGGTCCGGTCGGCGCGAACCCCGGGAACGACTTGCCGAGCGAAAACTGCGGGACCGGCCCCGCGGCCTGCACGACCCGTTCGGAAAAGTCCTGTCCCACAGTCAATCCCGCCACATGCAACCAGGCGTCCTCGGCCGCGGTCTTCTCCGCCCGGCGGCCGATCACGACCACGAGCTCCGCTTCCCAATCGACGAACTCGCTGGGCAGCCTGAGCTGAGTGTCCGGCCCGGTGAGGGAAGTGGCGAACTTCGTGAACGTCGCCGGTGACTCCGGCAGCGCCAGCCCCGCTTCCTGCGCGTGCTCCCGGTAGTTCAACCCAATCGCGAAGATCTGTCGCGGCCTCGGCGAAGGGCTCCCGGCTTGACTCTCGGGCGCGGCCGGCCCGCCGATCGCCGCCCGCCCCCACTCCGCGAACTCAGTCCAGCGCTCGAAAACCGCGAGCGGATCGGCCGGAAACCGCCCGCCGCTCGCGCCCTCGACGTCGATCACCTTGTCGTCGAGCACCAGGCACATCCGGCCCGCCCGTGTCGTCGTCTTCATTTCTCCGCGTCCTTCCGCTGCTTCCCGGCCAGTGAACACCTGGGAATCTCGATAAGTCAACTAAATCTCGAGATTCTGAGGTGAATGCGGAACCGGCTACGATCTGCGACATGACTGGCGCACGCAGCACAACCCGCGCCGAGGACGTCTACCTGCGTCTTCGCGCCGACATCCTCAACGGCCGGCATGAGCCCGGATCGCGACTGCGGGTGGAAGCGCTCAAGGGCGACTACGACGCCAGCAGCGGCGTCCTGCGTGAAGCACTTCCCCGTCTCGTCGGACAGGGACTCGCTACTTTCGCGCCGCAGCAAGGCTTCCGAGTCATCGATGTCTCCCCGGAGACCCTGCAAGACCTCACCGAGGCGCGCGTGGTCGTCGAGACGCACGTGGTCCGCGAATCCCTCGCGCACGGCAGCATCGAATGGGAATCGGACCTGCTCGCGGCGCACCACAATCTCGCCCGCACGACGTTCGCCGACGAGTCAGACGCGATCAACGAGCGATGGCTGGCCGCACACGCCCGATTCCACCAGGTCCTGCTGGAGGGCTGCCCCAACCAGCACCTGCGCGCGGTGGCGACGCAACTGCGGGAATCCGCCGAGGTCTACCGATGCTGGGCCCGCACCTCAAGCGAGGACAGCCACCGGGATGTCGCCGCGGAACACCGCCTGATCTGCGAACGCGCGATCGAACGAGACGTCCCGGGCACGGTCGAAGCGCTGCGGGACCACATCGAGCTGACTACGAAGCTGCTGCTCGACGGGTATCGGAACCGGGGAGGCGAATAGGTGGTGTGACCATGCGTCAAGTTTTGCCGCGTCGCGCCGCTGGCGTCCAAGACTGGCTCGCTATCCGGCGATAACCTGACGGCATCGTTGAGGCCTACTGGCCGCCGCGTTCGATCAGGTACTGCTGTTCGAGTTCCGGATAGCTGAGATCGGCCGGGAACTCGTCCTCGGACAGCAGCCCGATCGCCCAGGGAACGGGACAAGGCGAACTGTGCTCGGGTTCGGGGCACAGCAGGAGCTTTATCTGCTCGACCAGGTCCCGCGACTGGTCCTCGGTTGCGTAGATGCCGACCCTGATCTCATGGGTCTTGCGTTCGTCCGTCATCGGATGGCCTTCCCGGATGCTCGTCATGACCAGCAATAGCGAGCGGAATGGCTTGAGGGCAAACGGTTTTTCCTCAGCCCCGGTGCCATGGTTCTCGCTCAGCTCGGGACGATCAGCGCGACGGTTGCGGCGAAAATGATCCCGCCGCAGCCGCCGAGCAGCACGGCACCGACCACTCGAGGTGTCCCGTTTCTGGTGAGCACAAGGAAAAGCCCCGCGGCCCCGAGCACGAGCGCGACCGCGCCAAGAATGAGCAATGCCGCCGGAAACGCCATCGCTGGCCCGGCGGGCTGCGGGTCGGTGAACGACGGGCTCTCGGGAAGCGTGCCAGTCGCGGGAAAAGGGTGAGCCACCGTTTTGCTGGGCTGCGGTTGCGTGCCGGAACAGCCTGCCAGCAGCGCCAGCACCGTTGAACACGTAAGAATCTGACGTGGACGGCGCATGCGAACTCCCTCTGGGGCAAGCGCGGCGACGGGCGCTGGCGAGAAACGCATCTGGACGCTACTCGTTGGCCGTATTTGTCACGCTGGGCACAATTTCCTTCGCCACGGCGGCACTCTCCGCAACCGTCGAGGCGATCGCCTCATGGCCTTCCGACGGTCGTGCGGCCTGAGGCACGAACCAGGCTCCACCGCCCCGGCAGCCGACCTTCTCGACCGCGATGGACCGGCCACCGGTGTGCGGCCGATGAACATCCGCTTCTTCTGGATCGGTTACGCAACTCGGCGGTGCCCACCCGAAGAAGTCACTCAAGTGGGTGACCAGCAACGGGGTCGACTGCTGTTCTCGGCCGCTCCGGTGGACCAGTCGCGTCACCTGGTCGTGTCTGGTTTCGAAACCGTGAACAACAGTAGGTAATCTTCCGTAACGGGTGCGGGGAGCCGCCTCCAACCCACGGTTTGCCGGAGGGCTTCGTTGATCAAGCTCATGTTCGCCGACGACGAGGAACTAGTTCGGTCGGGACTGCGCGCCATGATGTCCGGGGCGTCGGACATCGAAATCGTGGGCGAGGCAAGCGACGGCAGATCGGCGGTCGAGGTCGCCCGTCGCTATCACCCTGACGTCGCGCTGCTCGACATCAAGATGCGCGCCCCTGACGACGGCATTCGCGCGCTTCGGGCCATTCTCGCGCTGCCCGATCCGCCGACCGTCGCCATGCTCACCACCTTCGACATCGACGAGTACGTCAGCCTCGCGCTGCGGCTCGGCGCCAACGGCTTCCTGCTGAAGGACATCGACCCGGCGGCATTGCTGCGGGCCGTGCGCGACCTGGCCAAGGGCGGGGCCGTCCTCGACCCGGGCGTGGCCGTGCGCATGGTGCAGAGCCACCGCGACGAGCAGCGGGCCGCGCAGCCGGCGCGCAAGCTTCTGGCCTCGCTGTCCGAGCGCGAACGCGAGGTCGTCGCGCTGATCGGGCAGGGGCTGTCGAACGCGGAGATCGGCGGGCGGCTGCACCTGTCCGAGGCGACGGTGAAGGGGTACGTGTCGGCGGTCCTGTCGAAGATCGGCGCGGCCAACCGGGTGCAGGCCGCGCTCCTGGCCTACCGCGGCGGGCTCCTCGACCAGTAGAACCAGCACATGCTGCTGACCGCGCTCGAGTTCCTCGGGCTGGTGGCGTTCGCGGCGTCCGGGGCGCTGGCCGCGGTCCGGGCGCGGCTGGACGTGTTCGGCGTCGTCGTGGTCGGACTGACCACGGCGCTCGGCGGCGGCATCATCCGCGACGTGCTGCTGGGCATCCATCCGCCGACGTCCCTGCGCAACTGGCCGTACCTGGCCGTTTGCGCGGCGACGGCCCTGATCGTGTTCGCCTTCCATCCGCAGGTCGCCCGCCTGCGGCACGCGGTGCTGCTCGCGGACGCGGTCGGGCTCGGTGTATTCGCCACGGCCGGGACGACGCTCGCGCTCAACGCGGGCGCGACCGGGTACGCCGCCTGCCTGATCGGCATGACCAGCGGCATCGGCGGCGGCGCGCTGCGCGACCTGTTGCTGCGGGAGATCCCGCTCGTGCTCCGCAAGGAGATCTACGCGATGGCGGCGCTGACCGGCGCGGTGTGCGTCTGGGCGGGGCACGCGTTGAACCTGCCGGCCGGTGCGGTCACGACCGGCTCCGCGGTGGTCGTGGTCGCGATCCGCGTGCTCACGCTCTGGCGACACTGGAACGCTCCGGTCGCGCGGCCGCCGGAAGAGCGCTCGTTGTGATTTCCGCGTCCGCGACCCCTAGTGCGGCCAGTGCGAATGTGCCCCCTGCCCGCGGTCGTCCGGGAACGCTCTTTGTGTGTTCTGCGTGTGTTCTTAGGCGGGTCTCAGCACTCTGCGTAAGACTGACGCCATGCGCATCCTCGTAGTGGACGACGACCGTGCCGTCCGTGAATCGCTCAGGCGGTCTTTGGAGTTCAACGGCTACACCGTGGAGCTCGCGAGCGATGGTGCGCAGGCATTGGAGACGATCCTCGCCAACCGTCCGGACGCGATGGTTCTCGACGTCATGATGCCGCGCCTCGACGGGCTCGAAGTGGCCCGCCGGCTCCGCAGCACCGGCGATGACCTGCCGATTCTCGTCCTGACCGCGCGCGACACCGTCTCCGACCGGGTCTCCGGCCTCGACGCCGGCGCCGACGACTACCTGCCCAAGCCGTTCGCCTTGGAGGAGCTGCTCGCCCGGTTGCGCGCCCTGCTGCGCCGCGCCGCGCCGGACGGGCAGCAGGGCGAGACGTCGGAGGTGCTGTCGTTCGCCGACCTCACGCTGGACCCCGGCACTCGCGAGGTCCGCCGCGGCGGCCGCGAGATCAGTCTCACCCGCACCGAGTTCGCGCTGCTCGAGCTGTTCCTCTCGTACCCCAAGCACGTGCTGACCCGCGGAAGGATCCTGGAGGAAGTATGGGGTTACGACTTCCCGACGTCGGGCAACGCGCTGGAGGTCTACGTCGGCTATTTGCGCCGCAAGACGGAGGCGGACAACGAACCGAGGCTGATCCACACGGTGCGTGGAGTGGGGTACGTCCTGCGCGAGACGCCGCCGTGACCGACGACCCGGCGGGCGCGTACGCCGCGCCGGCGGGGGAGGTCCCCGATCCGCGGGGCACCCGGTGGAGCACCCGCCGGTTCTCGCTGCGCGGCCGCGTCACGCTGCTGGCCGCCGCGTGCGTGGCGGGTGCGGTGGCGCTCGTTTCCCTGTGCGCGTACCTCGTGGTGCGCAACAACCTCCTCACCCAGCTCGACGACAACCTGCTCGCCCGCGCCCAAGCCGCGGCGAACTCGCCGCAGGTGCCGACCGACCAGCTCCGCGAGGTGCCGGGTGCGCTGCTGGCCAGCGCGGACCTGCAGATCGGCCAGCTCAACGGCGTCACCGGCGACCTGATCTATCCGCAGCCGGGCACCCGGCCACCGGTGGGTCCGGCCGAGATGCGCGTCGCGACCGGCGTGCTGCCCCAGTCGCTGCGCACGGACGCGACCACCGGCATGCGAGTGGTCGCGGTGCCGCTCGGGCACGGCCAGGCGATCGTGCTGGCGCAGTCGATGGCTCCGACCATGCGCGCGCTGAACCAGCTGTCCGTGGTGCTGTTCCTGGTCGGCGGCGCCGGAATCGTGGTGGCCGCGGGCGCGGGCACGGCGGTCGCGCGCGCTGGCTTGCGCCCGGTCGACCGGCTGACGTCGGCCGCCGAGCGGGTGGCCGCGACCGGCGACCTGCGTCCGATCCCGGTGAGCGGCGACGACGAACTCGCCCGGCTCACGCACAGCTTCAACATCATGCTCGGCACGGTCGCGGACTCGCAGGAACGGCAACGGCAGCTGGTCGCCGACGCCGGGCACGAGCTGCGCACCCCGCTCACTTCCATGCGCACCAACCTGGAATTGCTGCTGTCGGCCAGCCGTCCGGGTGCCCCGTCGCTGCCGGACGAGGACCGCACCGACATCGAGGCCGACATCCGCGGCCAGCTCGACGAGCTCACCCAGCTCATCGGCGACCTCGTGGAGCTGGCGCGGCAGGACGAACCGCGCGAGCAGGCCGAGCGCGTCGATCTGATGGACGTCGTCGAGCGCGCGCTCGACCGGGCGCGCCGCCGGGCGGGCGAGATCGAGTTCGAGGTCGCGCTGCAGCCGTGGGTGCTCACCGGCGACAACAGCTCGCTCGAACGGGCGGTGCTGAACCTGCTGGACAACGCGGTGAAGTTCTCGCCGCAGGGTTCGCGCGTACGGGTCACGCTGCGTCCGCTCGGCGACGGCACCGCGGTGGTCGAGGTCGCGGACTCCGGACCCGGCATCGCCGAGGAAGACCTGCCCAAGGTGTTCGACCGGTTCTACCGCTCGTCGGAGGCGCGCACCCTGCCCGGATCCGGGCTTGGCCTGGCGATCGTGAAGCACGCGGCCGAACGGCACGGCGGCACGGTTTACGCCAACCGGGCACCGGAAGGCGGGGCTCTGCTCACGATCCGGCTACCAGGGGCGCCGGTCGCCTGAAATGTCCGCCACGCTTGGCGGTCGCCCGGCAGGGGGACGCTCGATCTGCATGTCGCGCACACCTGATGTTGAATCGTGTAGGATTTTGTGTAGTTGATGGTGTGCTTGGGGAGTGGCGGTGCTCGCGCGGCAGCGACAGGCGGTGATCCTCGAGGAAGCACGCCGGACCGGTGCGGTCCGGGTCAGTGACCTCGTCGCGAGGCTGGGCGTCTCCGATATGACGGTCCGCCGGGATCTTGACGTGCTCGCGGGCCGCGGCCTGGTCGAGAAGGTCTACGGCGGCGCGACGTCGCTGGTCGGCAAGAGCACCGACGAACCCGGGTTCGAGGCGAAGTCGGTGCGCCAGCGCGCGCAGAAGGAAGCCATCGCCGAATTGGCCGCCACCCTCGTCAAGCCGGGCACCGCGATCGGCCTGTCCGCGGGCACCACCACCTGGACGCTCGCGCACGCGCTCGACGGCATCGAGGGCCTCACCATCGTCACCAACTCGATCCAGGTCGCCGACGTGCTGCGCAGTGCCGCCCAGCCGGACCGCACGGTGGTCCTGACCGGCGGGGTGCGCACTCCGTCGGACGCGCTGGTCGGCCCGGTCGCCGTGCAGAGCCTGCGCACGCTGCACCTCGACCTGGTGTTCCTCGGCGTGCACGGGATGGCGGTGGGGCCCGGGTTCACCACCCCGAACCTCACCGAAAGCGAGACCGACCGCGCGCTGGTGGAGGCCGGACGGCGGCTGGTGGTGCTCGCCGACCACACGAAGTGGGGCACCGTCGGCATTTCCACGATCGCGGACCTGGAAGAAGCGCAGGTCGTGGTGACTGACGACGGCCTGGACGACCGCGCGCGAGAAGACCTCGCGGAGCGGATCGGAGAACTCATGATCGCCGAAACGGCGGAGAACCTCGAGGCAGAAGAAGCGTGAAACGCACTGTGCGGCACCTGGCCGACGGCCGGGAGATCATCTATTTCGACCACACCGACGCCCACGAGCGGCTCGCCGCGGACGCCCGCGACCTGCCGCCCGTCGCGGCGGCCTCGGAGATCCGCCGCGACCCGCTGACCGGCGAGTGGGTCGCGATGGCGGCGCACCGCCAGACGCGCACGTACAAGCCGCCGGCCGACCTCTGCCCGCTCTGCCCGACCCGGCCGGGCAAGCCGAGCGAAATCCCCGAAGCCGACTACGACGTCGTCGTGTTCGAGAACCGGTTCCCGTCGTTCTCGCAGCAGGCGACCGGCGATCCGTCCACTGTGGACGGCTTGGGTCTGGTGCCGACCGCGCCGGGCCTCGGCCGCTGCGAGGTCGTGTGCTTCACCAGCGACCACGACGGCGCGTTCTCGCGGCTGACGCCGGAACAGGTGCGCCTCGTGGTGGACGCCTGGGCCGACCGCACGGCCGCGCTCGCGCAGACGCCCGGCGTCGAACAGGTCTTCCCGTTCGAGAACCGCGGCGAGGAAATCGGCGTCACGCTCTCGCATCCGCACGGCCAGATCTACGGCTATCCTTTCGTCACGCCGAAGACCGAGCGGATGCTGGCGGTCGCGCGCGAACACGGCGGATCGGTGCTCGGCGACGTGCTGGCGGCGGAACAGAAATCCGGCGAGCGCGTGATCGCCGCGGGCGAGCACTGGACGGCTTTCGTGCCGCCGGCCGCACGCTGGCCGGTGCACATCCAGATCGTGCCGCACCGGCAGGTGCCGGACCTCCCGGCGCTCACCGACGCCGAGCGCGACGACTTTTCCCGTGTGTACCTGGACGTGCTGCGCCGCTGCGACGCGCTGTACGACCGGCCGCTGCCTTACATCGCGGGCTGGCACCAGGCGCCGGTGCGGCGGGACCGGGAACTGTCGTGGCTCCATTTGGAGCTGTTCTCCGTGCTGCGGGCCAAGGACAAGCTGAAGTACCTGGCCGGATCCGAGTCGGGCATGGCGGTCTGGATCAACGACGCCACGCCCGAACAGATCGCGGAACGGCTTCGCGCGGCAGGCTGACCGGAACTCGCGGCATACTCATCTACGAAACACAGGTTCGACTCAGGAACCTCTCAGGCCCAGCCGCTTAGGTGAGGACATGACCGAGAACGACCCCCACGCGCCCGACTCCGCGGCGGGTCGCCAGGACCCGGGTGCCCAGCCGGGCGCCGAAGGCCAGGCGGCCTGGCAGCAGACCCCCGCTCAGCCAGCGAGCCAATCCCCGTCAGCCGATCCGGCGGGCGGCGACGCGGGTCAGCAAGCTTCCGGCGCGACCGGCACGACTGCCGCGTACGGTTCGGCCGCTGAGGGCTCGGCGGGGACGTCCGGCACCGGCACGGCGAGCGGTGACGCTTCCGGCGCGTACGGAGCGCCTGCGGGTCAGTACGGCGCCGCCCCGGCCGGCGGCACGGCGTACGGGGCCGGTGCTGCTCCGGCTGGAGGCATGCCGAACCCGTGGTCGGCCCAAGGCGCGGCATCGCCCGCCGGTGCGCCCCAGAGCGGACAGTTCCCCGGCGCGCAGCAGCAGCCCGCGGCAGGTCAGCCGTACGGCAGCCAGTACCCCGGCGGGTCGCAGACTCCGCCCGCCGGATCCCCGGCCAACCCTTACAGTGCACCGGGAACCGCGGTGTACGGCGTCCCCGCGCAGCGCGAGAAGAAGGGGTCGGCGGGCAAGCTCCTCGCGAGCGTCGCCGCCATCTCGCTCGTGATCGGCGGCGTGGCGGGCGGGACCGTCGGCTACCTCACCGGCGGATCCGGTTCGTCGGTGAGCGCGCTCGACGCGCCGAAACCCGCGCAGCAGACCGGCAATGTGCCCGCCGGCTCGGTCGAATCGGTGGCGCAGAAGCTGTCGCCGAGCGTTGTCGAGCTGCAGGTGTCCGGCCGGACCGCGGCGGGCGAGGGCTCCGGCTTCGTGCTCAGCAGCGACGGCTACATCCTCACCAACAACCACGTCGTCCAGGTCGCCGCGAACGGCGGCCAGATCCAGGCCGTGTTCCAGGACGGCAAGAAAGCCGCGGCGAAGGTCGTCGGCCGGGACCCGACCACGGACATCGCCGTGGTCAAGGTGTCCGGCGTCGGCAACCTGACGCCGGTCGAGCTGGGCCGGTCCGACGACCTGCGGGTCGGGCAGCAGGTGGTCGCCATCGGCTCGCCGTACGAGCTGACCGGCACGGTCACCTCGGGCATCGTCAGCTCGCTGCACCGCCCGGTGCAGGCGGGCGGCGACGAGACCGACCAGACCACGGTGATGGACGCGATCCAGACCGACGCCGCGATCAACCCCGGCAACTCGGGCGGCCCGCTGTCGAACATGAGCGGCCAGGTCATCGGCATCAACTCGGCCATCTACAGCCCGAACTCGGGCCGCGGCCAGGGCAGCGGCGGCGAGGGCGGCAACGTCGGCATCGGCTTCGCCATCCCGATCGACCAGGCCCGCCGCACCGCGCAGGACATCATCAAGACCGGGCACGCGACCCAGACGTTCATCGGCGCGAAGGTCACCGACGCGCCCCAGGGCGGCGCCCAGCTCGGCGACATCACACCGGGCAGCCCGGCGGAGAAAGCCGGCCTGAAGTCCGGCGACGTGGTGACCAAGATCGACGACCGCGTCATCGACAGCGCCAACACGCTCGTCGCCGCGATCCGCACGCGCGCCCCGAACGACCAGACGACCTTCACCCTCGCCGGCGGGCGCACGGTGCAGGTCACCTTGGGCGGGCAGGCGGTACCAGCCAACTAGAACGCTCGGCCGCCGTGGCGCGGCCGAGACCAGCCACGGCTCGACCCCCTATCCGCGCTTGGGGCCGAACCTTTGCAGGCCGCGCGCGACCGGAGCATCCGAGCCGGTCGCGCGTGGCCGTTTTTACTGACCAGCGCCCGAAAACCGGCTCCCGCACGAAAACACGGAGAGGCTCTCCGTGCCGCCTCCGACTCGGCACGGAGAGCCTCTCCGCGTGCGGTGAGGTGCCCACGCGCCAGACGTCCCAAACGCCGAATCCGCGGGAAAATTCCGGTACCGGAAGAAAACCCAGGTCAACTATGTTCACGGACCCGAATTTTCCGTGCCGCGCGATACCGGACCCGGACAATCCGGACGATCACCGTCACCAGGACGGCGATCCACACCACCGCGAGCGTCGCCACCAGTCCCAGCCACGCGTTGCCGTCGTGCAGCCCAGGTTTCGGCGGCACGCCATACGTCCGCCACAGCAGCGGAAACGCCACGAATCCCAGCACGGCCGTCAGCGCCGCGCCGACCTGCACTGGTCCCCGCCACGGCTTCGGCAGGATTCGCGCCAGCAGCAGGCCAACCACGCCCGCGATCGGGGCGAACACCGCGTCGTTGACGATCGGACCGCCGCCGAGCCACAGCAGCGTCGTGAAGCTGTCCGGCCACGCCGGTGCCGCGTAGTCGAGGAACAGCACGGTCCCGTACGCCAGCGCCGCTAATCCGGGCAGCGCCAGCACAATCCGCGCGGTCTTCACTGCACCTCCAGCTTCGAGACCCACTTCGTCTGCAGCACGCCTGGCCTGCTGGGCGCGATCACGCGGCACGGATAGCCGTGGTCAAGGTTCAGCACCTCGCCGTTGAGTTCCAGCGCCAGCAACGTGAGTGGGTCGGCCGTGTGCTCGCCAGGCAGCACGCTGACGCCGTACAGCCCGGTCTTCTCCAGCGACGACACCCGCACGTCGACCCCCGGCGAACTGCCGCTCGCGCGCAGCAGGTCCGGGAACGAGATGCCACGCCACGTCGCCATCTGGCTCCATCCCTCGACGCACGCGATCGGCAAGTCCACAGTGGTCTGCGGCAACGCCCGCAACTCGGCCAGCGTGAACTGCCGCGTTCCCTCCGGCGTCACCACGGACAGCCGCCACCCGGGATCCTGCGCGGCCCGCGTTACTTGCGCCGCTACGGCCGTGCGGTTGACCGGCAACTTCTGCGAGCCCTTGTCCGAGCGCCACGACAGCCCGGAGACGTTCCGCAGGGCGGGAACCGTCGCTCCCGCGGTGGCCAGCACGGCGACTCCGGTCGCGATCCCCGTGGTGGTCAGGAATCCTCGCCGCGACAACCCCGGTCCAGGCGGCTCGACCGGCGCACGCTCCCGCGTCAGCGCCCGCCGGATCACCGGGAGCTTCACCGCGACGTGCACGAGGATCGACCCGATCGCCACCCACGCCACCGCGTAGTGCACCTGCGGAAAGTAGAAGTTCCACGGGTAGTTCTGCGCGACGTTCAGCAATCCCGAACTCAGCTCGAAGAACGCCGCCCCGGAAAGGACAAGGATCGACAGCCGCTCCACCGCGTGCGGCACCGAGCGCACCAGCGGCCGCTCGAACAGCTTCGGGTAGACACTCCACAGTTTGGCCAGCAGCAACGGAATCGCCGCGATCCCGGACAGCACGTGCGCGCCCTGCGTCACCCGGTACAGCCAGACCGGTCGGCTGGGCCAGAAGAACCACTCCGGCGGATGCTGGATCAAATGGCTCAACAGGCCGGTGACGAAGCAGATCAGGAACGCGAGTCCGAGCAGGCTGCCGACCCTCGCCGTGACGCGCTCACCGTGCGCGCCGCCCTTGAACTGCTCCGACTTCGGGACCCGGCGATCGACGGCGCGAGCCCGTTCGCCGATCTTGGCCTGCGCCGCGGTGACCCGCGTGTCGAACCCGCGCCAGGCGGCCGCCAGCCGTCCGCGTTTCACGCGCGTGCCAGCTTCGCGAACCAGCGGTGCCCGCGACTGGTCGTCCACACGACCCGGAACCCAGTCCGTACCGCGATTTCCGCGATGGCGTCGACGCCGACCCACGCCCACGTGAACCATCGGCCATCCGCGGGATCCGGCCGCAGCCGGACGTGATCCCGGCGCACGCCGTGCCCGGGCTCCTCCAACTCGACGAGCACGTCACCGTCGGACGTGAGCAACTCGCGTACTCGCCGCAGCAGCGCCTCTGGATCGCCACCGATCCCGATGTTGCCGTCGGCCAGCAACACGTGATTCCATCGCCCCTCGCCGGGTAAGCGAGCGAAAACGTTGCGCTGCAACGCACTTGCCCCACGCCGTCGAGTCAGCCGCACCGCGACCGGCGAGCTGTCCACACCAAGGGTCACTACGCCTCGGCGCGTCAACGCGGCAGTGAGACGGCCAGGTCCGCAACCGACATCGAGCGTCGGACCCTCGCATGGGTCGAGTAGCACGGCGTCGCCCGCGTGGCAACCGTCGACCCAACGACCGACCGGAAGCTCGATGCGGCCTCCATTCGCCAGCTCTAGCCAGCAGTGATGGCCCAGCAGCCCGCGGTCGAATTCCTGGCCAGTTGCGAGTTTCATGCCATCGCTCCCACCGCGTCGACCGCAGCCGCGAACCTGCCGTCGGGCCGGATCGCGGCCACTCGCGTCGCGTCCTCCATGGTGTCCACATCGGACAACGTCGGCAGCTTGCCAACGCGCAGACCCGCGCCCGTCAGCGCCGCACGAGTGCGAAACCCGGTGTCCGGACGCGACATCGGAACTCCGGCGAGCACTTGCGCCTGCCGCGGATCAGCGAGCCCAAGCCCCCACCAGCCGCCGTCTTCAGCGTCGCCCAGCACCGCGCTGCTGGCTCCGGTGACGACCGGCTCGATCGCCGACGCGAACAACCCGGGCGAGACCTGCGGCGTGTCCATGCCGATCTGCAGCACGGGCAAACCGGCATGCACCGCAGCGGTGTCGGAGTGCGCGTTGGCCAGCCGGATGCCGAAATCCCAGCCTCGCTGCGCAATCACAGTCGCCTTGCGCAATGCGCGACCGATTTCGGTACCCCTCGCCGCTGCTGCGAGGTCGCCCGTCATCGCCACGACGGTGATCGCGCCGTCAGTGGCGAACGCAGCGTCCAACGTGTCCAGCAGCGCAGACGCGGCGATCTCCGCTGCCTGGTCTGGCGTCGCGGGTGGGCACAACCGCGTCTTCGCGAACCCTGGCACCGGGGCTTTCGCGACTACAAGCAGGCAGAACGTCATCGGACCAGCACCCGCCCGAAGTCCCGCACCGCCCGCAACGTGCCGTGCACCGAACCGGACACCTTCGATTTCGTGCCCCGCGCCCGTTCCCGGTAAGTGACGTCGAACTCCCGGACCACCCAGCCCGCGCGCTGAGCCTTCACCAGCAGCTCGAGCGGATAGCCGAACGCCCGGTCGGCAACGCCGAGAGCCAGCAACTCCCGGCGGCGTACGGCCCGCAGCGGCGCGATGTCCCGCACGGGCAGTCCACGGGACCGCAAGAGCAGTGAGAGGACGGCATTGCCCGCTCTTGCGTGCCACGGCCAAGCCGCCCGGGACACCGGCACTCGGCGTCCGACCGCGAGGTCAGCGCCATCCACGACCGCGGCGACCAGACGGGGCAGTTCGGCCAGATCGAGCGATCCGTCAGCATCCGCGAAACAGACGATGTCAGCGGTCGCGTTCTCCAGCCCGGTGTGGACGGCAGCACCATAACCGCGCCGCGGCTCGTCGACGACCTTCGCGCCGTGCGCGGCCGCGACGCCGGGAGAACCGTCGCTCGATCCGTTGTCGACGAGGATCGCGCGATACCCCGGCGGGAGGCTCGCGAGCACACCGGGCAGTGCGGCCGCCTCGTCGAGGCAGGGGAGGACGACGTCCACTCCGAATTCGTTCACGAGGCGTACGGTAAGTCTGGAAAGGACAGTGCAGAACCCTTGTGGTGCTTACCAAATCCTGACGTCAGTCAAGATCTTACCGACTTCTCACGGATCCGCGGGAAACCTGCCAGGCCGCCGCCAACGGGGTTATCGTGACCGGCGATGAGCGAGTCGACGAAGGCTGCCCGGCTCGCCGAGCCGCCGCCCCCGGTTCCCGTCCGTACCCGGTTCCGCGCTGATCTCGTGACGGTCGGCGGCACCCTCGCGGTGATCGCCGCCGCGACCGCCGTTGGCGTGTACTACAACCGGCCAGGCTCGGGCGTGGTGATCTATGCGTTCGCACCGCCGCTGTTCGCGCATTGGCTGCCGCACGTCGGCCCCGGCTCGGTGTTCGCGGTCCTGATCGCTGCCGGCGTCGTCCTGTACGGCCCGGCCTTGGCCGCCCGGCTGCGATGGCGGCGCGCCCTGGCTGCTGGCTATCTGGCGTCCCTCGCCTGGATCTTCTCGCTCGCGATGGTGGACGGCTGGACCCGCGGCTTCACCGGCCGGCTCACCACGCCGCAGGAGTACCTGCACGAAGTCCCCGGCATCACGGACATCCCGCGTTTTCTCCGCGAATTCTCCTCGCGCATCCTCGATTTCCAGCCGAACTCGTGGACCACCCACGTGTCCGGCCATCCGCCAGGCGCGACGCTCGTCTTCGTCTGGCTCGACCGGCTCGGCCTCCACGGCGGTGCGTGGGCGTCGGCCGCTGTGGTGCTGGTGGCCGCATTGGTCGCCGTCGCGGTACCAGCGACGATCGCCCTGCTCGGCCGTCCCGACGCAGCCCGCGCGGCCCTGCCGTTCGCCGTGCTCAGCCCAGGCGCGGTCTGGCTGGGCGTGTCCGCGGACGGTCTCTTCGCTGGCGTAACCGCCACCGGCATCGCGCTGCTCGCCCTCGCGTCGGTCGGCTTCCGCGAACGCCGTGGCTACGCCTGGCCCACCGGGCTGGCCGCCGGGATTCTCATCGGATTCGGCATCTTCCTCTCCTACGGCCTTGTCCTGCTCGGCTTGGTCGCGCTGGCCGTCGCCCTGCTCGGCCGACAATGTCGGGCCGCGGCAGCCGCTGTTCTCGGCGCGTTGGCAGTGGTCGCCGTGTTCGCCCTAGCCGGATTCTGGTGGTTCGACGGCTACCACCTCGTCGTCGAGCGCTACTACCAGGGCGTCGCGGTGGTGCGGCCGTATTCGTACTGGGTGTGGGCCGACCTGGCCGCGGTGGCGGTCGCGTGCGGGCCAGCGGTGGTCGCGGCGGCCCGCCGGGGAGTGGCTTCGGCGGTCTTCTTGCCGTCTCGCAAGACGCTCCTGCGCGATCCGGTGCTGCTGATCGTGATCGCGGCCGTGCTCACGATCGTGTTCGCCGATTCGTCCGGCCTGTCGAAGGCTGAGGTAGAACGGATCTGGCTACCGTTCGGCGCGTGGCTGATCCCGGCCACGGCGCTGCTTCCGGCGGGCCACCGCCGCTGGTGGCTGGCCGGACAGGCGGTGGTCGCGCTCGCGGTCAACCACCTGCTGCTGACGAACTGGTGAGGTGAGGCATGGAAGACCAAGCGGGTCGCGTGCTCGTGGTCGACGACGACGAGACAGTGCGCGACGTCGTCCGCCGCTACCTCGAAACCGCCGGTTTCACCGTCGACCTGGCCGGCGACGGCACGGCGGCGCTCGCCCAGTTCGCCGAGCGCGTGCCGGACCTGGTGGTGCTCGACGTGATGATGCCCGGCCTCAACGGCCTGGAGGTGTGCCGGCGGCTGCGGCAGACGAGCCAGGTGCCGATCGTCATGCTCACCGCGCTGGGCGAGGAGGAAAACCGCATCGCCGGGCTGCAGTTGGGGGCCGACGATTACGTCACCAAACCGTTCAGCCCCAAGGAACTCACGCTGCGCGTGGCGTCCGTGCTGCGCCGGGCCCGGATGCCACGACCCGAGCCGCACACCGCTGAGCTGGTAGACGGCAACCTCCGGCTCCAGATGACCGCCCGCCAGGCGACGCTCGACGGCGCGGTGCTGCCGCTGACCACGCGCGAGTTCGACCTCCTCGCGTTCTTCCTCTCCCACCCCGGCGTCGCGTTCAGCCGGGCTGACCTGCTGGAGAAGGTGTGGGGCTGGGACTTCGGCGACCAGTCCACAGTGACTGTCCACGTGCGACGGCTGCGCGAGAAAATCGAGCGTGACCCGGCCAAACCGATCCGCGTAGCGACGGTGTGGGGCGTCGGCTACCGCTACGACCGGACACAGCCATGATCGGCTCGGGCGAGTCGGCGTGGGACATGTTCGTCCACGTCCTGCACATTCTTCCGCTCGCCTTGCTGTTCGCCCTGCCGGTGGCAGCCTTGGGCGGGCTCGCGCTTTACCTGCTGCGGCACCGATCGCTGGCCACCACGATGACCACGCTCGTGCTGACCCCGATCGCGGCGATGCTGGTCGGAATCCTCGGCGTAAGCGGCTTCATGTTCACCGAAGCACTGACCACCGAACTGCTCGTGTGCCTGCTCGTGGCACTGGTCGCGGTGCCCGCGGCGATGGTGCTGGGCCGGGTCATCGCGCGGCGCAGTGTGTGGGAACGAGAGGCGCGGGAACGCGAACGCGCGGCGGAGAAGTCGCGTCGCGAATTGGTCGCGTGGATCAGCCACGACCTTCGCAGTCCGCTGGCCGGGATCCAGGCGATGGCGGAGGCACTGGCCGATGGCGTGGTTTCGGAACGCGCTGAGGTGGCCGACTACGCCCAGCGCATCAGCGGCGAGACCACCCGGCTGTCCGGCATGGTCGGCGACCTGTTCGAGCTGTCCCGGATCACCGCGGGAGCGCTCGAACTGAGCATGTCGGCGGTCCCGCTGCGCGACGTGGTGAGCGACGCGGTCGCCGCGCAGGCACCGGTGGCGGACCGCAAACGCGTGCGGGTGCTGGAAAACGCGTCGGCGTGGCCGGTGGTGTCCGGCAGCGATCCGGAGCTGGCGCGGATCGTGCGGAACCTCGTGTCCAACGCCATCCGGCACACTCCGCCGGACGGCACGGTCGCCGTGCAACTCGGCATCGACGGCGACCAGGCGCTGCTGGCGGTGGACGACGGCTGCGGCGGGATCCCGGACGACGAGATCAGCCGGGTCTTCGACGTCGCCTTCCGCGGCACGCAAGCCCGCACCCCCGACCGCAGCGGCACCACCAGCGGCGGCGGGCTGGGCCTGGCGATCGCGAAGGGCCTGGTGGAAGCACACCGAGGCCGGATCGGCGTGCAGAACCACGGCCCAGGATGCCGCTTCGAGGTGCGGTTGCCGCTGGCGGCGTCCTGATCCGTCTATTGTGGACAGTCAGGGCGCGGCAACGGCCGAGATCGGCTCCACGGTGCGGTCGGTCGCGATCCGGAAGAACGGCTCGTCCGGGAAATGCGCGGCCGCGACGATGGTCCCGGTACCGGCCACCTCACCGAGCCAGCGACGGCGGGTCAGCTCCGCCTGCCCCGGATCGACGTCGGATGCGGCCCCGATCGTCGGATCGGCCATTTGCTCAGGAATCTGGAACACGTCACCGATCAGGACGGCGCGACGGTCCTGATCCGCGACCTCCAGCACGTAATGCCCCGGCGTGTGCCCGGGAGCATGCCGAACGGTGACGCCGGGTGCAACCGTTTCGCCGTCCAGCATCGGACGCAGTTTGCCCTGGGCGCGAAGGGCTTCCAGCGCTACGCGGCCGCAGTCGTGCCGCCCTGCCGGTTCGACGAACGCCGCCCAGTCGGGCGCGCCGTACCGCACTTCGGCGTTCGGGAAGTACGGCTCGCCGCTCGGCGCGACCCAGCCGATGTGGTCGGCGTGCAGGTGAGTCAGCACCACGGTGTCGATGTCTTCGCGGGCAACCCCGGCTTCGGCGAGCGCGGCGGGCAAGCCTCCGGTGTGCTCAGTTTCAGCGGCGCTGACCACCGGGTGCAGTTGCTCTTTGGAATGCTGCGGCAGATGCGGCTCGCCGCTCGGACGCGGACCGAAACCGGCGTCGACCAGCACTGTGCGGCCGCCCGTCCGGATCAGGAATGCGCCAAGGACCACGGGCACGGTGGTCGGTGCCGAGCGCTTGCCCAGGAGTCCTGGAAAGAACGACGACGGCAGCTGCAGCCGTCCGTCGGTCAATGCGTGGATTTCGATGTCCCCCACCACGATGGAACGCATGCTCAGCATCAAGATCCGGTACGGCCGATTCATTCCGGAAAGTGATCTTCACCTCATCGGGTGACGGGCGCGCGCAGCTCCGCGGTGGCGAACGCGGCGATGCCTTCCGCGAAGGAGGTTTCCGCCTGGAATCCGAGCAGCTCCCGTGCTCGAGCCGGGTCGGCGACCACGTGCCGGACATCAGCCGGCCGCGCGCCGCCGACGATCCGCGGCTCCCGTCCTCCGCAGGCACGGGCCAGCTCCCGGGCCAGGTCGCCGACACCGTGCGGCTGCCCGGAACAGATGTTCAGCGGCGTCAGGTCTGCCTCCGGACCGTCGCTCCGGAGCGCGAGGACGTTCGCTCGGGCCACGTCGTCCACGTGCACGAAATCCCGCTGCTGCCGTCCGTCCTCCAGCACGGTCGGCGCTTCTCCGCGCTCCAGCGCCGAGCGGAACAGGGACGCCACTCCGGCGTACGGCGTGTTCTGCGGCATCCGCGGGCCGTAGACGTTGTGGTAGCGCAACGCCCAGACCGTGCCGCCGGTCTGCCGCGCCCAGGCACCCGCGAGGTGTTCTTGCGCCAATTTGGTTGCCGCGTACGTGCTTCGAGGCAACAGCGGCGCGTTTTCGGGCACGAGTTGCCAGCCCAACTCGGCACCGCAGTGCGGGCAGGTGGGTTCGAATCGTCCGGCGTCCACATCGGACTGCCGGCGAGCTGACGGTGGAACGACGCCGTGTTCCGCACACGCGTAGCGACCCTCGCCGTAGACCACCATCGACGAGGCCAGCACGAGCTTGCGCACCTTCGCCGCGTGCATCGCGGCCAGCAGCACGGCGGTGCCGTAGTCGTTGTTCAGCGCGTACGAGGGTGCGTCGGAGGGATCCACTCCGTGCCCGACCACCGCGGCCTGGTGGCAGACCGCGTCGACGCCGTCGAGCAGCTCGGCGACGATCTCGGTGTCGGTGACGTCACCGCGCAGGAAGCGGTGCCGCTGGGTGTATTCGGGTGGCGTGGTGGAGCCGTGCGCGGTGGACAGCAGGTTGTCCAGCACGACCACCTCGTCGCCGTCGTCGGCCAGCTGGTCGGCGATCCGGGACCCGATGAACCCGGCGCCGCCGGTGAGGAGCACTCGCACCTCGCCGACGTTAGGCCGCTTGCCCTGGGGCGCGCGCGGCCTGCGCGGACCACGTCACCGAATCGTCAGAAATCACCGGGCCCGCGGCGGCGAAGGGGGCCCGGAACCGGATACGGTGTCGGCATGGAACGGAGCGCACAGCGGCTGGGCCGGGCACTCGTGGTGATTGTGGACGACCGGGTCGCGCACGGGGAGCACGAGGACACCTCCGGGCCGCTCGTCACCGAGCTGCTCGAGGAGGCCGGGTTCATCGTCGACGGCGTCGTCGTGGTCGAGGCCGAGACCGCGGGCATCCGCAACGCGCTCAACACGGCGGTGATCGGCGGTGCGGACCTGGTGATCACGGTCGGCGGCACCGGAGTGTCGCCGCGCGACCGCACACCGGACGCGACCGCCGGTGTCCTCGACCGCCCGATCCCGGGCATCGGCGAGGCCCTGCGCGCCTCGGGGCTGGCCGCTGGCGCGGTCGACGCCGGGATCTCCCGCGGCCTGGCCGGCGTTTCGGGCAGCACGCTGGTGGTCAACCTGGCCGGTTCGCGCGCGGCTGTGCGCGACGGCATGGCGACCCTTTCGTCGCTGGTCCCGCACGTGATCGACGAGCTCTCCGGCCTCGAAGAGGTCTGAGCTCGGCCGGTTCGCGGCGGATGTCTCTCTGCACTTGTCAAACAACAGGTGGGACGATGGACCCATGCCGCACGAAGAACGACGTCCCCGCGTGACCGAGGCCCAGCGCCGCCGCCGGGTCGACGAGATCTTCGGCGACGTGCTGCCGGAGACCACGTCCGATGAGCGGGGCCGGGGCCCGGAGACCACTCCTGATTCGTGGTACCTCGAGAACCGGCCCCCGCATCACGATCGCTGACCCCTCAGTTGCCGCTGGAGGAGCCGTTGCCCCGCTGCGCGCGCAGCAGGTCGCGGATTTCGGTGAGCAGCTCGACGTCCGTCGGCTCGGCCGGGCCCTTCTCCTCGCCGCGCTTGCGCCGCTCCTGGACGTGCTTCATCGGCAGCACGATCAGGAAGTACACGATCGCGGCGACGATCACGAAGTTGATCGCCGCGTTGATCACGCCGCCGAAGTCCATGAACGTCGAGTCGTTGCCGTGCAGGACGTTGAAGCCGAGGCCTTTCGCCGCGTCCGAGCCGCCGAGCGCGTTGATCAACGGCTTGATCAGGCCGTTGGTGAACGCCGTGACGATCGCGGTGAACGCGGCGCCGATCACGACGGCGACCGCGAGGTCGACGACGTTGCCGCGCATCAGAAAGTCCTTGAAACCTTTCAGCACTGCTGCTCCCAGGGGATTCGGGACAGGCGTCTGGCCGTCGTAGGACAGCCGTCGCCCGTCGGAACAGGGTCGGGTTAGCGGAGAGTAACCGTTACCGGTCGTTCGAGCGAGGAAGCAGCGACCTGCGTGGCAACCTGCGCCGGCAGCGCGAGCAGTACCAGCGGACCCTTCTGCGGCGGGCCCAGTGTGCGGTTCCCGGCGTCGTCGGAACGCCGGACGGTGACCACCGTGGCCCCTCTGGCCAGCACAGATGCGGAATTTGTGGTATCCGCGCCCGCGACGACGTCGACGCGCTGACCCGGCTGAAGCAACTCGGCGACGGCCGCGTCCGCGAGCCGGACGGCGACCGTGACCGCGCCGGGTTCACCCGTTACGGGGAGGTTGTTGCCGAGGAGCCGGACGTCGGTGATGGGCTCGCCAGCCCGCGCCGCGCCGGACAGAAGCCGCCCCACCGCCGCGTCTGACGCCGACAGCGCGCCGGACGGGCGGAGGTCGTCGGGCAGCGCGACAGTCCGCACGTCGGCAGCGCGCAGGACGGAGCCCGCGGGCAGGTCGCGTGCGGAGACCACCGTTGCGGTGGCGGGTGCGCCCCGTGCGGAGGGCGGGAGGAACAGGACGAGCAGGCCGGCCAAGAGCAAGGCCGCCGCGAGACACCGGCGGAGCATCCGGGCTCGCCGACCGCGCGGCAGACGGACGTCAGGCAGCGCGGGAAGGCGGCTGAGCAAGGTGTTCACGGTTGTCCCCTCGTCGGTTCCGATGCGACGGGATGCCGCACGAAACCGACGTTAAGGACGTCGCGAACCGGCCGAAAGGGCCGATTCGCGAACCTGTGGACAACTGGCCCCTTGTGGATAACTCGGGGGTCAGGAGGGCGTGGAAGCCGTTTTTGTCGTGCTCGTCGTGGAGGATGTGTTCGAGGACGAAGAAGACGTCGACGAAGAGGAGGTGGTGGACGACGAGTCGGACTTGGCGCTCTCGGTCTTGGCCGGAGTCGCGGAAGTGCTCGACTTGCTCGAATCACGCGAATCCGTGCGGTAGAACCCGCTGCCCTTGAAGACCACGCCGACCGAGCTGAAGACCTTGCGCAGTGGACCGGAGCACTGCGGGCAGACGGTCAGGCTGGGGTCGGAGAAGGACTGCACCGCCTCGAAGCGGTGGTCGCATTCCTTGCAGGCGTACTGGTACGTGGGCACTGAAGCTCCTTCATGCACTGGCACTCGACCTACAAGAGTGCTAACCCAATTGTGCTGGACGACATTCCCTCAGCGCAATTACCCCTTGCTCACAGTGCTGCGGCGGAAGGGGTGGCGGCGGGTTGGCGCTGGTCAGGACGTCCAAAGCGGGTGCGGCTCGGTGGCTGGACTGCGGCTGGTCCGGCCAGTGAGGCCCGTTGCTGGGCCGGTTGGCGGGTCTGGACGGCGCTTGTGGGCGGCTCGAAGGGCGCCGGTTTGGGCGGCTGTGGGTGTGTTGCTGGTGTGGGTTGTGGGCGGATGCGTGGTTTCGGTGTTTTGGGAGGTTGGGTGGTTCGTGGGTGAACGCTGAGGCGGGTGTGGTGGGCGGAGCTGGCGACTTGTCCGGTTGAGCGTGCGCAGCGCGAGCGACCCGGGTGGAGCTGGTGGCTCGGTGCTGGGCGGTGGCGGATGCCGGGTGTCGGTTGCGGCTGGCGGTGTGGTCCTTGCCGGGCGTCCGCGGACGGTGTCTTCGGTTCGGCGCTGGTCGGCGGCCATACGCTTCGGGCGGCGGCACCGAACCCGACGGGCCGATCGGGCGGCCGTGGCCACTCGCCTCGTCGAGCGGCGGCATTGAACCCGGCATGCCGGTCGAGTGGTCAAGACCACTCGCCTCGCTCAAGCGGCAGCACCGAACCGACAGCCCAGTCGAGTGGTCTTGACCACTCGTATCACCGAGCGGCAGCGGCTGTCGGCAGCTGGATGAGGCCGGAGGGCGTCAGGACGGCCGTCATGGGCACGTCGTGGGGTTCGGCTGGGAGGCGGTCGACGACCTCCTCTGCGCGCACCACAGCCACGCGGGCGGTGTCGGGCGCGGCGGTCAGGGTGCGGTCGTAGTAGCCGGCTCCGCGGCCGAGGCGGGTGCCGTGGCGGTCGACGGCCAGGGCTGGGATCAGCAGCACCTGTGCCGAGGCCACCGCGCTGGTGCCCAGGCGTGGGCCTGACGGTTCCAGGACGCTGCGGAAGCGTCCGGGGATCAGGGCGTCCGGGCCGGTGTACTCGGCCCAGTCGAGCGGGCCGGGAGTGTCCGGGATTACAGGCAGCAGGACGCGCGCGGCCAGGGCGTTCACCAGGGAGATTTGGCCGGGCTCGGTGCCGAAAGGGAGGTACGCGCACACCGTTTCCGCGTGGATTGACGATGCCGCGGTGGCCAGGGCGGCTGCCTCGCGAGCGTGGGCTTCGGGGGGCAGTTCGGCGCGGGCGCGAAGGATTCGGGTCCGCCACTCCGCCTTGCTCGGGGTCTCATTGCCCGGCTCGTGCATGAGACCAGGTTAGGCTTTGCGCCCATGACGGGCGCCTCAACCACCCAGACCTTCAGAACCGCCATCGTGCCTGCCGCAGGCCTCGGCACGCGATTCCTGCCGACCACGAAAGCGGTGCCCAAAGAGCTGCTGCCGGTGGTCGACACGCCGGGGATCGAGATCGTCGCGACCGAGGCGGCGAGTGCGGGGGCGAAGCGGCTGGTGATCGTCACCTCGCCGGGCAAGGAAGCCGTCGTCCGGTACTTCGAGGCGAAGCCGGACCTGGAGAAGACGCTCGAGGAAAAGGGCAAGACCGAGCTGCTGGCGAAGGTCCGCCGCGGGCCGGAGCTGCTGGACGTCGCGGTCGCGATCCAGGAACAGGCCCTCGGGCTCGGGCACGCGGTCGCGCAGGCCGAGCCGAACCTGACCGACGAGGACACCGCCGTCGCCGTGCTCCTGCCCGACGACCTCGTGTTGCCCGCCGGGGTCCTCGACCGGATGTCGGCCGTCCGCGCTCAGCACGGCGGAAGCGTGCTCTGCGCCTTCGACATCCCGAAGGAGCAGATCTCCCCGTACGGCGTCTTCGACGTCACCGACACCGACGACCCGGACGTCAAGCAGGTCCACGGCATGGTCGAGAAACCCAAGCCGGAGGACGCGCCGTCGACCTACGCCGCGGCCGGGCGGTACCTGCTCGACCGGGCGATTTTCGACGCGCTGCGCCGGATCGAACCCGGCGCGGGCGGTGAGCTGCAGCTCACCGACGCCGTCGCGCTCCTGATCCAGGAGGGGCACCCCGTGCACATCGTCGTCCACCGCGGCGGGCGGCACGACCTGGGCAACCCGGGCGGATTCCTGCGCGCCGCTGTCGATTTCGCGCTCGAGGACCCGGATTACGGGCCGTCGCTGCGCGCCTGGCTGACCGAACGGATCGGAAACGATCGCCCATGACGGACTCCCTCGATTCCACCCCCGCCACCCCGGCCGAAGAAGTCGCGACGCCCGAACCGGCGGTTCAGGCCGTCGCCGCGGCGGAAACGGCGGAAGCCATTGTCCCGACGGAAGAATCCGCTGAATCCGGAGACTTCCGCTCAGTCGACGAGCAGATCGCGCTGACCCTCGACGCCGCCGTGCGCCCGCGGCCGGTTCGCGTCGCGATCTCCGAAGCGCAGGGCCTGCTCTGCGCGGAGGAAGTGGTCGCCGAGCACGCGCTGCCCGGGTTCGACCAGGCCGCAGTGGACGGATACGCGGTCCGGAGCGTCGACGTGCGCACGGCCGGGCAGGAACCGGTCCAGCTGCCGGTCGTCGGCGAGATCCCGGCTGGCTCGCGTCAGCCGCGCCGGTTGCAGCCGGGCCAGGCGGTGCGCGTCGACACCGGCGCGCCTCTTCCCACGCTCGCCGACGCCGTGGTCCCGACCGCGTACACCGACGGCCACCAGGCCAAGGTCACCGTGACCCGGTCCGTGCCGTCGGCCGGCTACGTGCGCCGGGCCGGCGAGGACGTGCAGATCGGCGACGTCGCGGTGCGCAAGGGCGACACCATCGGTTCCGCGCAGGTCGGGCTGCTGGCCGCGGTCGGCCGCGCGAAAGTGCTGGTCTACCCGCGGCCTCGGGTGTCGATCGTGTCGGTCGGCGACGAGCTGGTGGACATCGACCGCACGCCGTCGGTCGGCCAGGTCTACGACGTCAACTCGTACGCGCTGGCCGCGGCCGCGCGCGACGCCGGCGCCGAGGTGAGCCGGGTCGGCATCGTGCCGGGCGACCCGAAGCGGCTGCGCGAGGTCGTCGAGGGACGGCTGCTGATGTCCGAGATCGTGGTCGTCGCGGGCGGGGCCGGCGGGTCTTCCGGCGACGAGGTGCACGCCGCGCTGTCCGACCTCGGGCACATCGACCTGACCAGGGTCGCGATGCACCCAGGTTCGGTGCAGGGCTTCGGCAGGCTCGGCCCGGACTCGGTGCCGACGTTCCTCATCCCGGGCAATCCGATGAGCGCGCTCGTGGTGTTCGAGGTGCTGGTGCGGCCGCTGATCCGCACCGCGCGCGGCACCCGCAACCCGCACCGCCGGGTGGTCGGGGCTCGGCTGCTGTCGTCGATCACGTCCACGAAGGGCCGTCGCGGTTACCTGCGTGGGCAGCTGCTGCGCGACGAAGCGAACGGCGAGTACCTGGTGCAGCCGCTCGGGACGTCGGGCGCGCACCTGCTCGCGTCGCTGGCCGAGGCCAACTGCCTCATCACCGTCGAAGAGGATCTCACCGAGGTGGCCGCGGGCGACCAGGTCAAGGTCACCTTCCTCGCCCAGCGCGCCTGATCCGTGGCCGCACTCGCCGACTCGGTCGAAAACCGGCACCCGGGCTGGCCCGCCACGCTCGGCCCGCTGCGGATCCCGGCAGGCGTGCTCGCCGTGCGCCCGGTGCGGCTGCGCGACGCGGGCGAGTGGAGCCGCGTCCGGCTGCGCGACCGCGAGCACCTCGAGGAGTGGGAGCCGACCGGGATCGGGCCGTGGGCCGACCGCAACGCGTTCTGGTCGTGGCCGTCGCAGTGGGCGGCGCTGCGCGGGCTGGCGCGGCGGGGCCAGTGCCTGCCGTTCACGATCACGGTGGACGGAAAGTTCGCCGGGCAGATCACTGTCGGTAATGTGATCCGCGCCGCACTCCGGTCGGCCTGGATCGGGTACTGGGTGTCGTCCGAGATCGTCCGGGGAGGCGTGGCCACCGCGGCCGTCGCGCTCGTGACAGATCACGCTTTCGATGTCGCGGGCCTGCACCGGCTGGAAGCGACCGTGCGGCCGGAGAACAACGCCAGCATCCGCGTGCTCACGAAGGCCGGATATCGGCAGGAAGGGCTGTTCGAGCGGTACCTCGACGTGGCTGGCGCATGGCGTGACCACCTGTGTTTCGCCGTGACGAAAGAGGAGACCGGCGACGGCCTGGTGTCCCGCCTGGTGGCCTCCGGGCGCGCCGACCTGGCCTGATGGTGACTACGCGTTCTAAACCGATCACGCGTTACCACATCCTGTGAGATTCACCTAATGCGGTGATGCATTTTCGTGATCGAACCCGGCGAGTCTGCGCCTCCTGTGTGACTGTTGTGGCTAGCGTGACTACAGCAGAGGATCGGGGGAGGTGACGGGAGATGCCCAGTTCGGTGATCATCGTCGCGCTCGCCGCGGCATGGCTCGTCGTTCTCGTGCCCATGGTGGCTCGCAAACGCCAGCAAGTCGCGCGGACGCCAACCTCCGCGCTGGCCGCCCGGGTAGTGCGAAGGGGCAGTGCTCGCAACGAGGGACAGGAGGACGACGCCGTGTCCGACAATGCGAATCCTTCGGTGGAGGATGATCTCGCCGAACTCGAGGCGGAACTCGACGCTGACCTGGACGAGGAGCCCGAACCCGAGCCGGAGCCGCTCCCGCAGCCCGCGCGCGCCGAACGTGCCGCCGCGCCGCGCCGCGAACGCCGCAGCTACCGGCCGGGCCGAGGCGGCTTCGACCCGGAAGCGGCGGAGATCGCGGCCAAGGCCAAGTACGCGTTCCGTCAGCGAGTGGTCGTCATCCTGCTGATCGCAGCCGTCGTCACGGCTGCGATCGCCGGATTCGCGCTGTCGCTCGCCTGGTGGGCACACGCCGCGGTCGACCTCGCCCTCGTCGGCTACCTCGTGTACCTCCGCCGTCAGGTCCGCATCGAGAACGAAATCCGGCAGCGCCGGATGGCCCGCTACTCGACGACGGCTCCTGCTCCTGTTCACGAGGCGTACGACTCTTTCGAGGAGGAGGAAGAGGAGGACGTCGAGGTCGTCGCACCCGAGGTGCCGCGCGACATCGTGGAGCGCAAACCGTCCCCGATGTCCCGCATCCGCCGCCAGGCCGTCGTGGTCGACCTGGACGACGAGGACCCCGCATTCGAGGAACTCGCCGAGCCCACCGCGGGCCCGTACCGCCGGGCCGTCGGAGAATGACCCCCGCTGTTCGGTGCCTGGAGGGCGCTGCTAAGCTTTCCAAGCACTGAACAACAGGGGCTCACGCTCCTAGGGGCTGTAGCGCAGTTGGTAGCGCGTCTCGTTCGCATCGAGAAGGTCAGGGGTTCGATTCCCCTCAGCTCCACAGTGGATTAAAGGCCCTTTCCGGGATCCGGGAAGGGCCTTTTTCGTGTTGTACAGCAGCAAAGTACCGCAACGGCTCAGGCGACGACGTCGACCAGGCCGCGGCAGGCGATAGAACGCCCCGGGTTCCAGAATGTCGTGCGTGCCTTCTGCCCGCCCGGCTCAGGTCATGCGGAGCCGGGCGGGCAATGCTCGACAGAATGCGTTACTGGCCGATCATGTCGTTCATCCAGCCGGTCACCGCGTCGTGCAGCAGGGGCGCGTTGGGGGCGTAGTTGATCGAGTGTCCGTAGCCTGCCACCACGAACGTGCGCAGTTGTGCCTCGGGCGAGTAATACGTGGCTTCGCCCTGCCGCAGGCTTTCCGCGCTGGAGCAGTCGCTGGCCAGCGGGCCGCAGAAGACGTTGTCCTCCTGGCCCATCGCCAGGAATACCGGCACGTTGATCTGCCTGCTGTAGGGCAGCACCAAACCGATCAGGACGGCGTCCACGATCTCGCCGGGCGCGATCAGGTCTTTGTTCGCTTCGTCCTCGTCGATGACCTGCTGGTTGTACGGCGCGGGGTTGTGGAAAGCGTCGTATCGCATGCCTGGCAGCGTGGTCAGGTATCCCGGGTCCAGCCCGGCGACCTTGGACATCCGCGCGTCCAGCACCGCCGGGCTCAGTGCGGCCACCGTGGGCGTCACGGTCAGCGCGGCGACCCGGTGAGTGAATCCGGTGATCACCACGCCGTCGACGTCGTGGAAGGTGCCTGCCTCGATGATCGTGGTGGCCGATCCGAGCGAGTGCCCGACGAGGACGATCTTGTCGAACCTGGGCCCCACCGCGCCGGTCCGCATCGCTTGGATGGCGTGGTGCACCGCGTTGGCTTGGCTGCTCGCGGTCAGCAGGGAGCTCGGCGGTTTGGAGCTGCGTCCGGAGCCGACCCGGTCTATCGCCAGGGTGGCGTATCCCGCGCTGTTCACCGCTTTGCGGAACGACTGGGTGTCTGGCAGGCCGGGCGGGTCGTAGTAGGTCGAGTTGTACGTGCCGCCGGGCACCAGCACCTGCAGGGTGCGGCTGCCGCCGGGCGGGACGCACAGCTTGCCGTACATGGTCTGATCGTTAAGCCCGAGCAGGGGCAGATCCACCAGCGACACGGGGATGTTCAGGTCCTGGCAGGACGCCTCGTCAGCGGACGCCTGCGGTGGGGTGAGCACCGTGCTGACGCACAGCAGAGCCATCGCCGCGGCGACGGCCCGGCGCAAGAGCAAATGCACAAAAACTCCATATTCCGTTGTGTGAACTGCTAATCCCGCGGACGCACCGTCATCGGCATGCCGCGCGGGTAGGCGATGGTCGTGTAGCGCACCCGGACCGGGCCGGCTGGTTCGAGGCGCCACCGCGCGAGGATCGTGGCCAACCCGATGACCACCTCGGCTCGCGCGAACAGGTGGCCGATGCACTGCCGGATCCCGTTGCCGAACGGGATGAACACCCCGGGCGGCAACGAGCGCACCCGGTCGGTGGACCATCGGTCCGGGTCGAATGTTGCCGGGTGATCCCAGTACCGGGGGTCGGTGTGCATGGCGAGCGGGCTGAACATCACCTCGTCGCCGGGGCGCAGCCGCACCGGGCCGAGGTCGATTTCCTGTTCGGTGCGGCGCATCAGGATCCACAGCGCGTACATCCGCAGCACCTCGCTGACCACCTGCCCGGTGTAGGCCAGCGCGGGCAAGTCGTCGAAGGCGACCGGGCGTCCGCCGAGGACCTGGTCCGCCTCGGCCCGCACTCGTTCCGCCATATCGGGATTGCGGCCCAGCTCGTGGCAGGCCCAGGCCAGGATCAGCGCGGTGGTCTCGGTGCCCGCGGTGAGCAGGGTCATCACCTCGTCGTGCACCTGCTCCCGGGTCATCCGCTCGCCGGTCTCGGCGTCCCTGGCCAGCAGCAGCGTGGACAGCAGGTCGCCGTGGTCGATGTCCGGGTCGCGGCCCGCCATCAGTTCCCGCACCACGGCTTTCATACGCGCGATGGCCTCGTCGAAGCGGCGGTTGAACGGCAGCGGCAGCTTCTCCGCGAATCCAGGGGAGAGCACCCGGTACATGCCCAGCTGAATGATCAGCGGGATCGAGCCGCGGGCCTCGCGGATCGCTTCCTCGCCCAGTTCGGTGCCGAACAGCGCCTCGCCCACGTTGGTCATGGCAAGGGCTTGCATGTCCGTGTCGATCTGCCGCACCTCGCCTGGCTGCCAGGACCCGGCCATGGCGGCGGTCGCCCGGACCCAGCCCTCGGCGTAGCGGCGCAGGTGCGGCTGGCTGAAGGCGGGCAGCATCAGCTTGCGCTGCCTGCGGTGGAAGGGCCCGTCGGAAAGGGCCAGGCCGTTGCCCGCGTACGGGCGGAATTTGCGGAACATGATTCCGCTGCCGAAGCTGGATCCATTTGTCACGAGCACGCGGTGAATAATTTCCGGATTCGTGAGGAAATAGGTGTGCAATGGTCCCAGGAACAGCGTGACCACGTCACCGTGTTCCCGAAGTCCGGCGGTGAATGGGACGGGACGGCGGACCAGCTCGACTGTGTGTCCCAGCAAAGGCCACCGTCCAGGTGCCACCCGGACGGGCACGCGAACTCCTTGACATTGGGGAGAATCGGGAGGCCCGCTATTTTACGGTCCATTCAGCGGCACTGGCAGCGCCCGATTGGGTAGTACCTTAACCACGATTGACGGATTAAGTCATCGTGACCAGGGTGAGTATGCTGTTCCGGCTCCCGAACCTATGAGGTGCGCGATGGCGGGTACACGGGACTGGGTCCCGGCCGGAGTAGACACGAGTTCACCGAACGTCGCCCGGATCTACGACTACTGGCTCGGCGGCAGCCACAACTTCGAGACGGACCGCACCACCGCGGACCACCTCGAGGGGACGCTGCCGTGGATCCGGCAGTCGGTCCGGCTCAACCGCGCCTTTCTCGGCCGCGCGGTGCGCTTCATGATCTCCCAAGGCATCCGGCAGTTCCTCGACTTGGGCGCGGGCATCCCCACCGTGGGCAACGTGCACGAGATCGCCCAGCGGGAAGTCCCCGAGACCCGGGTGGTCTACGTCGACAAGGAGGCGGTGGCGGTCGCGCACGGCGAGCTGCTGCTGGCGGGCGACGACCGCACCGCGGTCCTGCACGCGGACGTGCGCGACGTGGCCGGGGTGCTGGACAGCTCGGAGGTCCGGCGGCTGATCGACTTCTCCGAGCCGGTCGGCCTGCTGTGCATGCTGCTGCTGCACTGGATCCCGGACGAGGACGACCCGGCCGGGCTGGTGCGCGCTTACCAGGAACCGCTGGCCCCGGGCAGCCTGGTCGCCTTCACCCACATCAATTCCGACGCGCACCGGGAGTCGTTCGCCGCGGCCAGCGACCAGATGGCACAGCGGCGCGGCGAGGTGCCGCACACCCGGTCCCACGACCAGATTCTGGGCCTGCTGGGCGATTTGGCGCTGGTCGAGCCGGGCCTGGTGGGCTGTGGCAGCTGGCGGCCGGCCGGGCCTACCGACATCGCCGAGGACCCGTCGTGGAACGAACTGATCTATGCAGGTGTGGCGCGGAAGTCGTGAGCCCATGACCGAACCGGACAGACACTCGACCCCGGAACCGTCCGAAGACGGGCGTCGCCAGCGCGGCTTGCTCGCGCGCAAGTGGGCCTACTTGCTGGGCGGGACCGGCTACGTGCCGCTGACGCACGCCAGTTTCGAGACCGAACTGGTCGCGCTTCTGGACGACCTGTGCACCGAGGTGCACGAGAGCGGGCGGAGGCATCCGCCGGGCCGTATCGGTTCGCTGGGGGCCGCGGGCACCCGGCTGGTCGAGCTGAACTGCGCGGGCGGGCAGCCGATCACCGTCACGATGGGCGTGCTGAGCAAGGGAATGCTCGCGCTGCCCGAGTTCCAGCCCGTCGAAGAGTTCGCCGAACGCGTCGTGGGCGTGCTCGGCGCGCTGGCCGCGAGCGTGGTGGCGGCCGCGCAGGACGCCACTCTCGCGCAGCAGGAGAGCCTGAAGATGTCCCTGCTCAAGGCAGTGCGGGACGCCAAGTACGAGTTGCGGACCGCGCAGGCGCGGTTCGACGAGGTCGCCACGTCGTCGGCGAGCGGCATCCTGGTCTCCGACCTGGACGGCAAGCTGGTCACCGTGAACGCCGCGGCGGGCGTGATGCTCGGGCACGCGCCGGACGAGCTGACCGGGTCCGACCTGTTCGACCTGGTTCATCCCGATTACGCGCCGGTTCTGCGCGAGGACTACCGCGCGCTGCTGGCCGGCAAGGTCGAGCGGATCAAGCAGTCGCAGCGGTTGCTGCATCACGACGGCGAGGCCGTTTCGGTGTCGTTGACCGCCTCGCTGCTGCACGGCACCGGGGACGAGCCCAGTCACTTCGTCACCGTGGTCGAGGACGGCACCGAGTTGTTCCTGCTGCAGAAGGAACTCAGCCGCCAAGCCCTGCACGACGTGCTCACCGGCCTGCCCAACCGGCAGTGCTTCAACACGCGGATGGAGACCGTGCTGGGCGAGGCCGACCCGGAGCTTGGCGTGACGCTCCTGCGGCTGGAGCTGGACGCTTTCGCAGTGGTGCGCAATGGCCTCGGCGAGCGCGCGGCCGAACAGCTGCTGATCACTGTGTCGCGACGGCTGAAGTCCGTGCTGGCAAAGGAGAAAGCCCTTGTCTCCCGGTTCGGCGACGCGGAGTTCGCGGTGCTGGTGGAGAACGCGCCGGACACCCCGCCGCCAGTGCGCCTGGTGCACGAGCTGCGTCAGGAGCTGGCCGAACCGACCTATGTGGACGGTCACGGGCTGGCCCTGTCGATCAGTGTCGGAGCGGTCAGCCGGACCGCCGACGGCCGCGACGCCGCCGATCTGCTGCGCGAGTCCCATCAGGCACTGCGCCGGGCCAAGGCCAACGGGCACGGGCAGTGGGAGCTGTCGCATCCCGAGCAGAACCGGATGGACCGCAAGACCGACGAGCTGGCCGCGGTCATGCCGGGCGCCTTCGAGCACGGGGATGTGCGGGAGCGGTACCGGCCGCTGATGCGCTTGGCCGACGGCGTGGTGCACGGTGTGGAGGTGCTGCTCAGCTGGGATCCGCCCGGCGCTGGCGCGCTGTCCGACGAGCGTTGCCGCAGCCTGGCCGAGACCACCGGGCTGATGCTGCCGATGGGCGAGTGGTTGCTGAACACCGCCTGCAAACAGGTCGGGTGGTGGCGGCAACGACTTGATCGCGACCTGCGGCTGCTGGTCAGCCTGAGCCCGCACCAAGCGGCGGACACGGATCTGCTCACCCGGGTGGTCGGCGTGCTGGAGGAGACGCGCTTCCCGGCCGAGCGGTTGCTGGTCGAGCTTCCCATGCTGGCTTTGGCCGCCGATCTCGGCGAGTCCAGGGACAATCTGGCGGAACTGTCCGGACTGGGCGTGCGGCCGGTGATCAGTGTCAGCGGACTGGGCGACGGCGCGCTGGCCGCGCTGGTCGACCTGCCGGTGTACGGCGTGCGGCTGGACTGCGGGCTGCTGGACGGGGTCGCGCCGGACTCGCCGGTGGTGGATCTGTTTCGGGAGCTGCCGGGCTTGGCGCATCGGGTCGGGGCGGAGGTGATCGTGGACGGGTTGAGCACTGCGGAGCGGGAGAGATTCTGGCGGGATGCTGGGGCTGAGCTGGCGCTGGGTGCGCATTGCGGGGAGTCTTGCCGTCCGGAGGAGCTGGCGGATGCGTTCGGGGACTCTGGTTGGCGGAAAGGCTAGACAGTTGGCTAAGCGTGCTTTTCCGCCCGATCAGCCGCAGAGCGAACCGAGGGTGTTTTCGAGTGCGCTGGTGAGGTAATCGGCGGTACCGGGGCCGCAGGCGATGGCCACGTCGCCGTGCGGTCCGTCCAGCAGATAGGTGAGGACTCTGCCGTGGTCGAGGCTGTCCACGGCGGTCAACGGCATGCTGGCGCTACGGGTACCGGCGGACCGGGCGGCGACGAACAACTGGTGGCTGGCGGCCCTTCGCGACTCCATCAAGGTGCGGAGCCGGTCCTCGGGCGAGGTGATGGTGTAGTCGCTGCTGGTGTCCAATGTGTACGAATCGCTGACCCTGCCCCGGTCGTATTCGGCTTTCGGGACGGTGAATTCGGTGATCGTGGCGGCCGGGAAATCGGGCAATTGTTCGACGACCGCGCGGATCAGCTGGTTCGCGCCGATCGTCGTCAAGGTGAGCAGGTCGTCTTCAACGGCGGCGAGGACGGCGTGGCGGCCGGTGCGGACCGCTAGCATCGCGCGGTCCCGGTCTCCGCTGCTGGACCAGCCGTAGCATTCGGCTTCGGCGTTGGCGACCGCCAGCATCAGGTCGCGGAACTCCGCGGTGACTCTGTCGGTACGCAAGTCGAAGAAGCCGGGCTCGGCCAGAACCTGACGGGTCAAGGTGTCCAAGCGCATGGCGGCATCTTTTTCGACCCACACATCCACGACGCCCAGAACCGGATGTGCCGGGCCGATCTGTTCCCATTCCCAGGCTTTCGCGACCGCCAGGCGCGGGACGGTCACCGGGGCGTCGAGCAGCATCACGTTGTTGTTCCCCCCACTGCCGTTCGATGCTCGCTATTCGCCGATGACCGGCGGCGTCGCTCTGCCGTCGTAGCCGAACAACGAGTTCGGGTCGGCCTCCTGCAAGTAGGACGCGGCTTTCTTCTCTTCGTCCGCTTCGCCTTTGCCGCCTTTTCCCGCGCCGCCGGCCATGGGCATGCCGTTGGTTCCTTTGGCACCGGGCGCACCCGCGCTAGGCCCGCCGCGCACCCCGCGCTCCGGCTCGCCGAACCGGTTGGTCCCGGTCGACTTCCCCGCCTCGCCGGGGCCGCCAGGTCCGCCGCCGCGCGCGGAGGCGCCGGGACGGCTGACGCCAGCGCTGGGTGTTCCCGTTCCGCCGATGGGTCCGAAGGACCCGGGCATGCCGGTGAGCTGGCCGGGATTGGGGTAGCTGCTGGAACCGCGGGGAGCGTAGCCGGAACTGGAGCCACTGGGCCCGAACTGCACCGGGGTGTGGTCCATGCCGGGGGAACCGGGCGGGACGTAGCCGGAAGTGCCGGTGCTGTCGTCGCCGTGCGAGACCGGGGGCGCATAGGTCAGAGGCTGACTGTCGCCGGGAATGGCGCTGTGCCGAAGAGGCATGGTGCTCAGTCCGGGCGGAGCCGCTGCTGCTGGGCCGGGCTGATCGGTCGGACGGTAGGCGTCGGGTCGGTGGACAGGCGGCGTGGTGACCTGCGGCCGGTGCTGCTCCGGTGTGCCGCTCTGGCCGGGGTCTTCGGCCGGTGCCAGGTGGTAGGTGCCGTCCGCGGAATCGGGGACCTGTCCGTAGTCGATGGGCATTTTCCGGGCGTGGCCGTCGCTGGTTCCGGTGAACCCCTGATACACGGCGTTATTCTGCTCGACGGCCGCGTTGCGCGCGTTGATCTTCTTCTCGTTGTCGGTGTCCCAGGGGGTGAGCACGTCCCACGCTGAACGGCTTGGCGGGTCGTCGGAGACGTCCTGCAGCGAATCTCGAGCCGAGGTGAACGCGTGCGACTGGTCGGCGAGAGTGGACTGGCTGTCGTGCAGCGCCACCGACGCGGACGCCGCGACATCCGCCAGCGGGCGCAGCGATCCCCTTGCCGCGTCTCCGCTCTGTCCTGACCAGGCACTTTCCAGACGGCCCACGGTTGTCAGAGTGTCGGATTCGATGCCGTGCTGCTCGGCGGACTGAAGTGCCGCGGCGTGCTGCGCCCGTCCGAGACTGTCCGGCCCGGGGCCCGCTTTCACCCGTCGCACGAGTTCGCCGGGCAGGATGATGAGGCCTTCGGCCTGCATGTGCTTCAGGACCGCCAGATACCCGTCGGTCAACGACGACATGCTCACGCGCCGCCCTTCAGCGTGGTGACGGCCAGGTCGGCGACGTGCTGGGCGTCCTGGCAGGGATCGGCGCCTTTCCCCGCTTGAGAATCGGCCAGTTTCACATCCACCTCGAAAGCGGCGTCGTCAGCGATGCCGATCGCGACGCTGCATCGGCCGGTCGGCCGGTCGTCGGTCGGCCCGTAAGCCACCGCGGGGTAGCCCTGCACAGGCGCGAGTTCTTCGAAGAAGCCTTCGTTCTTCTTCGCGTAGACGTGGCCGAGACCGTCTTTCCACGCGTACACGAGTTGCACGCCGATGCCTGAGCCGCGGCTCGGATTCGACCACCGGCATTGTTTGGCGATCCCGGTGTCCTGCGCCGGCTGTACATCGGGCGATACATCGGAGAACAACGTCTTCACCTGTGCGTCGGTCAGCACCTTGCAGGGGTCGCCTTGGACGAGAGACGCCGGCAACGGACTCGCGACCCTGGGGACCTCGGACGAAGGCTGCCGTACGTCGCTGCTCGGCGATCCGCTACTGGGCAAGGGGTCGGGTTTCCCCCCGTTGCCGCCGCAGGCGGCCAGTCCGGCGGCCAGCAGCAGCGCGAGCAAGGGAACGCGGAAACGGATCGAACGCATCAGAAGCGTCCCTCGCCCTGCTGACCGATGTCCCGGCCGGCCTGCTGGTCGTGTGCGTCGTGGATGCCCAGCGCGTCTTTCATCTTCTGGATGATCGAGCCGAGGTATGCGCTTTGCCGCATCATGTGGCCGCGATAGTAGTTCCCGGAGTTGTTGCTGGCGTCGGTGTTCCGCAGCGAGGCCGGGTCCTTTCCCGGCGGGGTGATGGTCCACATCGGGACGGCCTTTTCGATCTGGGAATCGATGCGCGTCCGCAAGTTCTGAAGGTTCTTGAGCTCGGCGGCCATCGCGTCCTTGCTCAGGTAAAAGCCGGGTGCGCCGCCGCCGGAGGAACCACCGCCGGTTCTGGACGTGCCGTCGGCGAGGAAAAACCGCGCTCCCGCGAGTGCCCCGGCGAGCGTCCCGAGGGCACCGGTACCGCCGGACGGCGTCATTTGCTCAGCCATCTGCATCCTCCCCTTGCGTGGCTGCTCGAACCATAGCTTCGCTAGGCGGGACCGGTGGTATTCAGCCGGAAATCGGAATATGCCGTCGTGCTTGAGGGCTAATCGGGTTAACGGACTCCGGAGTCGTTTATTGGCATCCGGATAAATATTCGGGTGAATCCCACTTCTGTGCTCAGCCGAGGCCGTCAAGGAATGGGCGGTGTGCGTTCTGGAACGCCCATCCGTAATACCGATCCCAGTTAACCGACCAAGTCATCAACCCCCGCAACGCAGGCGACGGCCCGCCGCGCAGGGTGTACGAGCCGCAGCCCGTTCCACGAGCCAGGCAAGTCACCGCGGTGTGGACCTCGTCAGGCGAGACGTAGCCGTTTCCTGCGCTGACCGCGGCGGGCAGGCCGACGGCGATCTGGTCCTCGCGGAGGCCTGGGAAGGTTTGGCCGGTGTTCGCGACCTTGAACCCGGACTTCAGCATGTCCGTCATCGCGATCAGGAAATCCGCGCCGCCCATGGTGTGGTACTGGTTGTCCAATCCCATGACCGGACCGGAGTTGTAGTCCTGGACATGGAGCACCGTGAGCGAGTCGCGCAGGGCGTAGATGACTGGCAGGTACGCCCCAGTCCGGCTGTCGCCCCCGCCAGCACCGCCGTAGAACTGGTAGCCCACCTGGACGAAGAACGTTTCCGGGGCCATGGTCAGGACGAATTTGGCTCCGTAGCGGGCTTTCAGGGTCTTCAACGCCGAGATCAGGTTGACGATCACCGGTGTGGTCGGGTTGTGGAAGTCGGTGTCACCAGAGTTCAGGGACAGCGACTGGCTTTCGAAGTCGACGTCCAGGCCGTCCAAGCCGTACTTGTCGATGATCGCCGCGACGGAGTTGACGAAGTTGTCGCGGGCGGCGGTGCTCGTCAGCTGGACTTCGCCGTTCTGGCCGCCGATCGAGATCAGGACCTTCTTGCCTTGCGCCTGTTTCGCGCGGATGGCTGCGATGAAGTCCGCGTCGCTTTCCACGCCTGGGCATTCGGTGGTCGAGCAGCGGTTGAAGCGGACGTCGCCGGAGGTCACCGACGTTGGTTCGGCGAAGGCTAGGTCGATGATGTCCCACGCGTTCGGGACGTCGGCGAGCTTCAGGTACCCGGAGCCGTTCGCGAAGCTTGCGTGGACGTAGCCGATCAGTGCGTGTTTGGGCAGGCCGGCGCTGGTGCAGCCGCTGGTGGTCGCGGAAGCTGCGGGGGTGTGCGCGGATTCGGCTTTGTCGTTGTAGGCGGTCACCGAGTAGCTGTGCGAGGTGCAGGCGGTGAGGCCGGAGAGCGTCGTGGACGTTCCGGTCACGGTGGCGCGCAGGGTGTTGTCTTCGTAGACGCGGTAGCCGGTGACCGTTCCCGCGGCTGCGCCCCAGCTCAGGGCGATCGACGTGTCGGTGACGGTGCCGACGGTGGGGGTTCCCGGGACGCCTGGTGCGCCGGGGGTGTCGCCGCCGGGGCCGTCTAGGACTACGTCGTCTGCGTAGTACGTGCCGGCGCCGTACCAGCCGTGCAGGTACAGCTCGGCAGACGTCTGGCTCGCGGTGGTGGTGAAGGACAGCGAGAGCTGGCTGTACGTGGAAGCGTTCGTCCAAGTGGAGGAGCCGCCGGTAATGCCCAGGTACACCGGTGCGCCTTGGACCCAGGCGGAGACCGAGTAGGTCGTGCTCGGGCGCACGGACACTGTTTGGGTGCATTGGCCCTGGTCGGAAGCGCCGGGGGTGACGGCCAGGGCGTAACTCCCCGAGTGCACCGGCGTCTTCACGGCCGCGCCTGCCGGGCACGTCCAGCCGGAGGTCGAACCGGCTTCGAAACCGGGGTTGGCGAGCAGGTTCGCTGCCTGCGCGGGGCCGCCGACGACAAGTCCGGCGGCGGCTAGCAGGAGCACGACGAGGAAACGAGCACGCTTCATTGCGGTTCCTCCGGTCCGATGCGACCCCCGATCGATATTGTCTAGACCACTCGCCGAGTTGTCCAGACCTATTCGACCGACGAAAGTCGGCTTTCCGAAGAAGGGTCGCCTCAGGCCGTGCTGTCCGGAGTCAGGGCGCGGAGCAGTTCGCGCAGGGATTCCTGTTGTGCGGGGCTGAGCGGTGCAAGTGGGGAGCGCGCGTCCAGGTGGCGCAGTGCTTCGGTGCGACGGCGTTTGCCCGCGGGGGTCAGCACGATCTGCTTGGCCCGGCGGTCCGCGGGGTGCGGCTGACGCTGGATCAGGTCCTGCTCTTCGAGCCGATCCAGGACGAAAGTTGCGTTCGAGGCCTCGCACACCATCCGGGCGGCCAGTTCGCGGGCGGTGATCGGCTCGGACAGTTCGCGCAACGCGATCACCTGGCTGGGCGTCAGGCCCATCTGCTCGGCCACGCGGCGCACGTGGACGTCCAGCGTGTGCGCGAGGTGGTGGACCAGCTTGCATACGTCGCGGTCCACGCCCGGAGTCCCTGCCATGTCCCGCAGTCTAGCGGAACTGATTCGAGCTGTGATAGTTCTAGTTCGAATCATTCGAACTAGAACTACTGTGGGGTGTCGTGCCGCTCTCGGTTTTTTCCTTGCTGCTCGTAGTTTTCAGTCTCACCACCGGCGAGTTCGTGATCGCCGGGATCCTGCCCGACGTCGCCGCCGGGCTGTCGGTCTCCGTGGGCTCGGCTGGACTGCTCGTCACCGCCTACGCGATCGGGATGATCGTCGGCGGCCCACTGGTCACGCTCGCTACCGCGCGGGTCCCGCGCAAGCCGCTCATCGCCGGGTTGATCGTGGTGTCCATGGTGGGCAACCTGGGATCGGCGTTCGCTCCTGGCTACGCGCTCGCGGTGGTGTCGCGGTTCGTCGCCGGGCTGGTGGTGGCGACGTTCTTCGCGGTCGCGATCGCGACTGTGGTGTCGATGGCGCCGCCGGGAAAGGCGGTTTCGACCATCGCGAAGGTGACCATGGGGTTGAACCTGGGCATCGTCGCGGGCAGTCCGCTCGGCACCGTTCTCGGCCACCATCTCGGCTGGCGGGCAACTTTCGGGGCGGTCGCGGTGGTCAGCGGGATCGCGCTGCTGCTGGTCCTGCGGTTCGTTCCCGCGCAGGCCGCGGCCGGTTCGGTGCGCGGGGAGTTGCGGGTGCTGGCCGATCGAAACGTCTGGCAGGCGATCGGCCTGACCGTGCTCGGCAACGTGGGCGTGGTGACCGTTTTTACGTATATCGCGCCGTTGCTCACGGACGTCAGTGGATTCAGCAGCGATCTACTCCCCGTGCTGCTGGTTCTTTACGGGGTCGGCGCGGTCGCGGGCAACTACCTCGGCGGGCGGTGGGCGGACAAGGCGCTGTTGCCGTCACTGGTCTGGATGCTGGCGGCGCTGATCGTGGCACTGGCGGCGGCTTGGCTGGGCAGTCCGGTCAAACCGGTGATGATCGGGTTGGTTTTCGTGCTCGGGATGCTGGCCTTCGGGATCGTTCCGGGAATGCAAGCGCGGGTGATCGCGGCGGGGAGCAGTGCTCCGACGTTGGCGGTGGCGGTCAACGCGTCCGGGTTCCAGCTGGCCACCGCGGTCGCCGGGCTGCTGGGCGGACAGGTGATCACCCGTGCACCACAGTCGATCTACCTGCTGGCCGCGGTCCTTACCGCGGCTGGCCTGGGCATCGCGTTGTACTCGCTTCGCCGGGAGCAACTGAGTACCGACTCGCGTCGGTAATTCCTCACGATCTTCGGCGTTACAGTGACCAGGCGAGGGGTTGCGGCCGGAGGAGTCATGGAGCTGGAACTGCGCCATCTGCGCGCGCTCGTGGCCATCGCTGACGCGCACAGTCTCGTTCGCGCGGCCAAGGCGCTGCACGTTTCGCAGCCGGCGTTGTCCGGGTTGCTGCGGCGGGTCGAACGGTCGGTCGGCGGGAGTCTGTTCGCGCGGTCGCCGACGGGGTGTGTGCCGACGGCGCTCGGGGAGGACGTTGTCGCGGACGCGCGTGCGGTGCTGGCTGGGATGTCCGCGCTGACTGAGCGGGCCGGTGCGCGGCGGGAGTCGGCTGGGGCGGTGCGGATCGGCGGGTACAGCGGGTTTCTGCATCTCTCGTTGGCGAGGTGGTTGCGGGATCAGCCGTGGTGTCCCGCGGTTCGGGTGCATGAGGAGCAGGACGAGGCCCGTACGGTGGCGGCGCTCGCGGACGGCGAACTTGACCTCGCGCTGGTTTACCTTGCGCCGCTTCCGGATCGGATCGTTCCGGACGACGTCGAGAGTGTCGTGATCCAGGCGCGCGAACCGGTTTTCGTGATTCTGGCTGAAGATCATCCGCTGGCCTCGGGCGAGGACATCTCGCTGGAGGAGCTTGCCGCGTATCCGTGGGCGGACGATCCGCCGTGGACGACTCGGTGGTCGGCGTATCTGCGGGAAGTCTGCCGGCAGCGAGGGGTCGTGCTCGATCAGCCGCATCGGCCGCAGTGTCTGGCTACTTTGCTGGACCTGGTGCGCGAGGGGATGGCGGTCGCGCCGGCGTTGGCGACTCGGGAGGATCGGCAGGGCGGGATCGTGGTGCGGGCGATCGAGGACGCGCCGCTGTGGCAGGAGCTGCGGTTGTGTTACCGGCCGGGTACGGCGGTCGCGGACCGGATCGGCGAGATATCTCAGAAGGTGGCCGGTGACTACGCCAACCGGCAGGGGTGCAGTGCCGCGTTCGACCGCTGGTGGCACGCACTCCTGCCGGCCGGGGCCTAGACGGTGACGCGCCAGTTGCTGTTCGGCGTCGGCACCTCGAACTGCAGTGACGAGCAGCTGTAATCGCTGGGGTTCGGGTTGGCGGTCGGCTGCAACGGCGAGTTCGACTCCGTCGCGGGCGTCCACTGGCCGCCGATGCGCAACTGCAGCTGGCTGGACTCGAAGACCTTGCCCTTCGCGTCCGAGCAGTAATACGCCTGGCTGGTCGACGGGTCGACGGTCGAGTACAGCTCGAAGATGTCCCAGCCCTCGTTGAGGGTGCTCTGGTCGCTGCCGCTTTGGCTGAACAGATCGTCCCACTTGCCGGTCTTCACGTTGTAGAGCGAAGCTGTCCAGCTGTTGGCGCCCGCGTCGGTCTGGACTTCCTGGACGGTGAACGCCGGGTGTCCGTCCACTGTGGACGTGTAGTTCGACAGGAACGAGCCGTCCAGCGGGACGACCTTCGCGGGTCCGACTGTTCCGCACCAGTCCCAAGCCCAGACCTGGCCGCCCTGGTCGAGTCCGTACGCGGTGACGACTTCGATGCAGGAATGGCCGGTGGGCTTGACGGTCGGGGCGTAAACGACGTCCGCGCTGTTCGAGAGGCGGAGGTCCGGTACGACACTGTGCGTCACGAGAATTCCGTCCGCGCCGGTGGACAGCTGCGGTTCGGGGCCCCAGAAGGTGTGCGCTTGTGCGTCGAGCCGCGGCTTGACGCTGCGGCCGGATTTTTCGCGGCGCAGCTTGAGGAACTTGTCCGCCGCGGTTCCGGCGGCGGCTTTCGCGGCGGCACCGGTCAGCCCGGGCACTACCCCGCTGTCCGGCGCCGCGGAGACCGGCGGGCTGCCGGCGACGACAGCCGCGGCCGTCAGGGCGGAAGTGAGCAGGGCAAAGAGTTTCCGCATCGATGCATCTCCTCGTCGTAGGCGAAGGAAACGCGCGGAGGGAAAAGGGTGTCCGTCCGCGGGACACGGATGTTAAGTCGGAATTTTTGGTGCCAGGCACCGACTTTCGACGGTGTGTTCCGATCAGTGCAGCTCAGCGAGGGCATAGGTTTTCCCGCGCGCCGCGGGTTATGCCGCCAAGCGGAGTAATCAGCGCGGCTTGGCCCGGACGCGGATGCGTTCGCCCTGCTTGCCGAACAGGCTGAGGATTTCGACCGGGCCGTCGCCGGTGCTGCCGAACCAATGCGGGATCCGGGTGTCGAATTCGGCGACCTCGCCCGCTTTGAGGACGACGTCGTGTTCGCCGAGCACGAGCCTGCCCTTGCCGCTGAGCACGCAGAACCACTCGTGGCCGGGATGCGTGCGCGGAGCGGGTTCGCATGGGGCGGCGGCGAAGATCATCTTGAGCGATTGCAGCTGACCGGGTTGCCGGGTGAGCGGCACGACGGTCCGGTCGCCGCGGGTGACCGGTTGCAGCGGGGAGGTGCCGATGAGTTCGTCGATTGGGATCCGGTGGGCGCGGGAAATAGGGAGAAGGAGTTCGAGGGTGGCCTTGCGCCGGCCGGATTCGAGGCGGGAGAGGGTGCTGATGGAGATGCCGGTGGCGGTCGACAGCTCGTCCAGAGTGCGGTTCCGCTGCCGCCGGAAGAGCCGGAGCCGGGGGCCGATCTCGGCGATGATGTCCTCCACGCGAACCAGCATGACACTCCTAGCCGCAGGACTGAACGCAATTAGCCCGACGGCTATCCGCGATCGACCGCGGACGGATGTTTTGCCCGCGCGACCGCCCTAGCGTGGGTCGCATGGTCCCGGCAGTCGCCCTCTTCTTTCTCGCTCCGCTGGTCGGCGAGTACCTGCTGGGCAACACCCCGGTGACCGATGTCGGCTCGCTTTTCCTGTTCGCACCGATGTACGGCGGCGGTGCGCTGCTGATCCGCGAGGTCGCGCGGCGCACCGGACGCGGCTGGGCGGCGATGGTCCCGTTCGCGGCGGCGTACGCGCTGCTGGAGGAGGGGCCGATCGACATGATGCTGTGGAATCCGGCTTACGGCGGGTTCGACATCGCTGCCGCTTACGCCGAAACGTACGTCCCGGCGCTGGGCACGAGCGTTCAGATGCTTCAGGACGTGCTGACCATGCACACCGTCTGGAGCATCTGCGTGCCGATCGCCATCGTGGAAGCCTTCTGCCAGTATCGCGCTCAGCCGTGGCTGGGCAAGGTCGGGCTGTCCGTGGTCGCGGTGGTGTTCGTTTCGGGGTCGGCGGCGTTGTGCGCGATGCAGATCGCGTCGACGGGGTTTGTCGCCTCGGCCGGTCAGCTGGGTTGGGCGTTCGCGGCCGTCGCCGGGTTGGTCGGGCTGGGATTCTGGCTGGGCAGGAGGTCGGTGCCGCCTCGGGACGGCGTCGCTCCCGCACCCGCGGTCGTGGGGGTCGCGGCGTTCGGGGTGACGAGTCTGGTGTGGTGCCGGGAATTCCTGCCGGAGGAGGTCTCGCAACGGGTGGTCGCGGCCGGGTGGTGCTTGCTGGTCGCGGCGGCGGTCGCGCTGGTGTACCGGTGGTGCCGGTCTGCCGGGTGGGGCGCGCGGCATCGGCTCGCGCTCGCCGCGGGTGCCCTGGTCACCTATGTCTGGGTCGGTTGGCAGCATGCTCGTGACATGGACATTCCGCGACCGACGGCGCTGCTCAGCACCATCGGGTTCGCGATCGCGGTGGCGGTGCTGTTGCTGGCGGCGTTCAACCGAGCTTCAGCGGACCGAATCTAGCGCCGCGTTCACGAACGAAGCCACCTGCGGCCGCCGGTCCTGTTCGTTCCAGGCGAGCACCAGCTGGCTGGGCGGAGCGTCCTCGATCGGCACGCAGACGACACCCGGCGGGACCTGGTCGACCAGCGACCGCGGCAGCACGCCGACCATCCGTTCCAGCGAGATGAGGTGCAGCAGCTGGACCACGTCGGCGACCTCCGGCCCGGTCCCCTCGACCCCGGGCACGCCTTTCCACGACGGCATCGTTTCTCCGTCCAAATCGGACAGTCGAACCGATTCGCGTCCGGCCAGCCGGTGCGCGGCGGGGACGATGGCGACGCGGTCCTCGGCGTGCAGGTTTTCGTAGTCGAGCCCGGTCAGGTCGTCGAACGGGATGAACAGGAGGCCGACGTCCGCGCGTCCGCTGAGCAGGAAATCAGTGCGGTCGGCGGGGCCGCTGAAGAGGATGTCGACCTGGTGGGCGTCGGGATGGCGGGAGTACTCGGCGAGGATTCCGGACAGCAGTCCGGCGTCGCCGCCCGGTTTGAGCACCAGGCGCAGGTGGCTTTCCCCGGCGCGGCGGGCGTTGCGGGCGGCGGCGCTGACCGCGTTGAGCGCGTGCCGTCCGTGTTCCTGCAGGGCTTCGCCGGCCGCGGTCAGTTCGACGTGCCGGCTCGAGCGAGCGAACAATTGCACACCGAGCCGGGTTTCGATGCGCTGGATCGCCTTCGACAACGCCGGCTGGGCGATCGACAGCCGCACGGCGGCGCGGCCGAAGTGCAGCTCGCTGGCGACGGCCAGGAAGTACTCGAGTTCGCGCGTCTCTAGCTCAGCCATGCCTCCAGGTTATCGTCGAATAGCGAATCGGTCTTGGACGTCCGGCCGAAATGCGGGCAAAACTTGTAGCATGATCACGCACACGATGATTGTTTCGTTCGACCGGCCGGTGCCCGACGCCGAGCTGGATCAGTACCTCGGAGATATCAAAGAGGCCATGCTGGCGACCGGGTTCGCCGAGTCGGTGGAGACCCGCCGCCACCTGCCGATCCCTGGCGAGGACGCCATCCCGGCGCTCATCGCGACGGCGATCGTCCAGGTCACCGTCGCCGACCTCGACACGCTGGCCAAGAGCTTCACCGCGCCCGAACTGCACGAGGTGATCGACCGGTGGCAGGCGCGGCATCCGTACCGCGTGGCCTGGGCGAACCACGAGTCCCTCTCGTGAGCGGGCGGCGTGGGCTCGTCACCGGGGCGGGCAGCGGGATCGGCCGGGCGGCGGCGATCGAGTTCGCCCGAGGCGGGGCGGCGGTGGCCGTGCTGGACATCGACGAGGCCGCGGCGGCGGAGACCGTCGAGCTGATCAAGAAGGACGGGGGCGATGCGCTGGCCGTCCGGGTTGACATCGGCGATGAGGCTTCGGTGCAGGCGGCGGTCAAGCGGACCGTCGAGGCGTACGGCGGGCTCGACTTCGCGGTGAACAACGCCGGTTTGTCGTCGCACAAACGCGTCGACCAGCTGACCCTCGCCGAATTCGAGCGGGTCGTGCAGGTGAACCTGTCCGGGACCTTCCTTTGCATGAAGTACGAGCTGCCGCACCTGAAGGGCGGCGCGATCGTGAACGTCGCGTCCAACGGCGGGCTGTACGCGATCCCGAACGCTCCCGCTTACGTCGCGGCGAAGCACGGGATCGTCGGCCTGACCAAGGTCGCGGCGGTGGATTACGCGGCGGACGGCATCCGCGTGAACGCGGTGTGCCCGGGGCCGACGCGGACGCCGGGGTTCGACAAATGGGCCGGCGACCCCGACCTGATCGCCCGGCAGGAGGCGATCACTCCGCTCGGCAGGCTGGCCACGCCGGAGGAAGCCGCCGCGGCCGTGGTCTGGCTGTGCTCGGACGCGGCGTCGTATGTCACCGGGACCACGCTGTCGGTCGATGGCGGACGGCGGGCGTAATTCCTAGAGCGCGCCCGCCAGGAGCTGGGCGGTCTCGGCGGGGGATTCGACGGGGAAGTGGTGGCTGCCGAGGTCGACCAGCTCGATTCGGATCCGGTCGCCGTAGCGGTCGATGGCCTCCTGGGTGATGATCGAGCGCACGGCGAACAGCACGACCGGCTGAGCGACTTCGCGCAGCGCCGCGTCCATGTCCCAGCGCGCTAGGCCTTCGAGCGAGTGCAGGCCGGCGGGCTGGCGTACGGACCCCATCTTCTTGGTATACGAGTCCACTAAGGACGGATCGGTGCCTTCGGGCGAGCCGGCCTCGACCATGCCGCGCATCGCACCGGCGAAGTCCTCCCGGAACGGCCGCAGCAACGCTTGGACGTCCGTCTCGCTCTGCGCGGGGAACAAGTTCAAGTAGTGCAACGCTTCGAGCGCGATGACCTGGGTGACCGTGTGAGGAAGCTGGCGGGCGGTCTCGACCGCGACCGCTCCGCCGAGCGAATGCCCTGCTACGACGGAGGAATCTACCGACTCGGCGGCCAGTACGGTGGCCACGTCGCGAGCGAATTCCTCAATCGTCCAAGTGTCGCGCTCCGACCGTGAGTCGCCGTGCTCGGCGAGATCGACGGCCAGCACCCGGACGTCGGACGGGAGGTGCTCGATGATCGTGTCGAAGTCCCCGCGGTCGCAGCCCCAGCCGTGAATGAGCGTCAGCGCGAGCCCGTCGGCGGGGCCGGTTGCGGTGTAATGGATTCTCGTGCCGTCCGGGCGGCTGGTTTCGCGGTTCATGGTGATGTTCCTCGTCAGAAAGCGCGCTGGTAGCGGACGGGCCAGGTCTCTTTGGGCTGGTTTCGCAAGGCGAGGTACGGATCGCGCAGCAGCGGGCGTCCCAGCAGGACAGCGTCGGCCTTGCCCTCGCGGATGACCTGGCCCGCCGTGGCGAGGTCGGTGATCTGACCGACTGGCGCGACCGCCAGCCGGGACGCTTCCTTGAGTGCGGCGGCGAAATCGACGTTCAAACTCTTCCGATCCGGTGGCCGGGCACCCCGATCGCGCACGAGCACGCCAGAGGTGACGTCGAGAAGGTCGATCCCGATGGCCGCCAGTTCCTTGGCGAACTCGGCCGCGTCGTCGATCGTGATGCTCTCCTCGACCCAGTCGGTGGCGGTGATGCGGACGAACACCGGCTTGTCCTCGGGGAACGCCTCTCGCACGGCGCGGGCCACGCGCAGCGGGAAGCGCATCCGGTTCTGCGAACTTCCGCCGTACTCGTCGGTGCGCTGATTGGACAGCGGGGACAGGAACTGGTGCAGCAGGTATCCGTGCCCGGCATGGATTTCGACGGCCTGGTAACCGGCCAGCTCGGCCATCCGGGTCGCGTGCGCGAACTCCTCGACGACCCGGTCCAAGTCCGCCGAGGCGGCCGGGCGGGGCATCGCCAGATTGCCGAACGGGATCGCCGACGGTGCGATCAGTTCCCAGCCGCCGTCGGCGACCGGCACCGGTTCGTTCTGGCCGTCGCCGACCCACGGGACCTGGTGCGATCCCTTGCGGCCCACGGCGTTCAGCTGCACCGCGGGCACCGCGCCGTGGCCGGAGACGAACGACGTGAGCTTCCGGTGCGCCAGCGCCTGTTCTTCGTTCCAGAGCCCGAGATCGGCCAAGGTGCATCGGTTGTCCGGGCTGATCGCGGTGGCCTCGACCATGACCAGCCCGACGCCGCCGATCGCGCGGGAGCCGTAATGCGCCAGATGCCATTCGGTCGGCAGACCGTCCGGGTCGGCCGCGTACTGCGCCATCGGGGACATCCAGACGCGGTTGCGGAAGGTGACGTCGCGCAAGCGCAACGGCGTGCTTTCCGGGAACTCCGCGCTGGACGCGCTGAACTCGCTCATGCCACTACACGGTACGCCTCATTCCGCATTGCGGCACACGTGCTGGTCAGTCAGCGGCAAGCAGGCGACTGACCTCGGCCGCGGCGGCCACGACCAGCGGCGCGAAAGTCTTCTCCTGCACGCGGGTGTACCTGGTGTCGGGCACGGCGAGTGTGATCGCCGCCACCGGCTGTCCGGCCGGATTCGTGATGGCCGCGCCGATCGACGACACCTGCGGGCGGAACCACGACGAGGACCCGTTGAGCGCGTACCCGCGCTTTGCGGCCTGCGCGATGTCACGACGGAGCGCGGCGAAATCCGGTGCCGGGGTCTGGGCGAACTCGGGAAGTTCGTGCGTGAACAGCTCCTCGACCTCGGATTCGTCGAGCAGCGCCATGATCGCCGTGCCGCCGGACGTGGCGAGCAGCGGCACCCGCGTGCCGACATCCAGCACGACTCGCACGATCTGGTCGGTGTCCTGGCTGGCGACGACGACGAGACTGTCGCCGTCGCGTTCGGCCAGCATGACGGTTTCGTTCGTCCCGGCCGCGAGCCGCTTGATGACCGGGTCGGCGATCTCCTTGAGGTCCGGCTTCCCGCAGTCGCGCAACCCGAGCGCCAGCACCCTCGGCGCGACACCCCAGCGCGCGCGTTCCTCGTCCACGACCTTCAGCCATCCCGCCTGCTGAAGTGTGATCAGGCCGCGCTGGACGGTGCTCTTCGGGATCTCCGTGGAGCGCGCCAGTTCGGAGACGCCGACCGGCTGTCGCTGGGCGACTTCTTCGAAGACTCGCAGCGTGCTGAGGACGCTGTTCATCGACCGGACACCCGGCTTGTCGGCCTCTTCGTCGCGCATGTGCCTCATCGTGGCACAGCGATACGATGAGGGCGCGCGTCGTCTTGGGGAGGAAGCATGACCGAACCGTGGCAGTGGAGCGAGCAAACCTGGCGGGACCACGTCGGCCGTGTGCGTGCTGGACGGCCGTTGCGGCCGGAATCCTGGCCGGGCGGCGCGAAGGTAGCGGTGGCGTTGTCGTTTGATTCGGACCACGAGACGCTCGCGCTGCGCGACGGTCACGTGCTGCCGGGCAAGCTGTCGCAGGGGGAGTACGGCTCGCGGGTCGGCGTGCCGCGAGTGTTGAAGCTGCTTGAACGGTTCGGGGCGCCTTCGACGTTCTTCATGCCTGCGGTGTCGGCGTTGCTGCACGACGGCGAGGCTCAGTCCTATGTGGACGCCGGACACGAGGTGGCGCTGCACGGCTGGATCCACGAAATCAATGCTCAACTGCCGCCTTCAGCCGAGCGTGAGCTCACCTTCCGGGCTGCGGACACCTTGGAACGGCTCACTGGCACGCGTCCAGTCGGCATCCGCACCCCGTCCTGGGACTTTTCCGCAACCACCCTCCCGATCATCCGCGAACTGGGCTTGGCCTATGACTCGTCACTGATGGCGGACGACGACTGCTACGAGATCCTCGCTGACGGTGAGCCGACCGGCGTCGTCGAGCTTCCGGTGGAGTGGATCCGTGACGACGCCCCGTATTTCACGATGAATCGCTTCGGCTCGCAGCGCCCGTACACCCCGCCGCGGGGAGTGTTGTCGATCTGGCGCGACGAGTTCGACCTCGCTCTGGCTGACGGCGGGCTTTTCCAGCTCACCATGCATCCGCACGTCATCGGACATCGTTCCCGCATCGCGATTCTCACCGAACTGCTGGAGCACATCGCTTCGCACGACGGGGTCTGGTTCGCTACGCACGCTCAAGTCGCGGCTTACGTTTCGGAACCCGTCGCCCGTGAATAGCCGCCACGACAACGCCGACGACCGCGGCTAACGCTCCGGAAAGGACGAACGTCGTCCCCATCCCGACGGCGTCGATCACCGGCTGTGCGATCAGCGGCGACGAGAACTGCCCGAGGAACAACGCGGACGTCAGCAATCCCAACGACCTCGTCCGCACGCCGGGGGCGGCCGTCGAGACCAGCCAGCCGTTGACGGTCGGGTTCTGCAGCCCGATCCCCAGCCCGACCACGACCATGCCCAGCGCGGCGGTCCACAACGCGCCCGCGGTGCCGAGCACGACCAGCCCGACGGCGAACGCGGCGAACATCGTGATCGCCAACGCCGGGAAGGACCAGCGGACGCGCAGGCGGCGGAAGTTCAAGCCCACCAAGGTCATCACCAGGTTGACCGCGGCGATCAACGCTCCCGCGACGGCCGGACCCGCGCCGCCGACTTCGGCAAGCCAGAACGGGGCTTGCGTCGGAACGGTGTAGAAGACCACGACGCCGATGAAGATCAGCGCGTACAACCCGAGCAGCCGTGGCTGCCAGGGTGACGCGGCTGTGGTGGGGTCCGTCGGATCGGCCGGCTGGACGGGTGCGTCCGGCACGAATCGCAGCACGAGGACCAACATCGGAATCGCCAGCAGGTAGATGGCGAACGGTCCGCGCCAGTCCACCGCGGCCAGCAAGCCGCCGAGCAGCAGTGCGACGACGCCGCCGAAACCCATTGCCGCGCCTTGCAATCCGAGCACCCGGCCGTGCTCGTCGGCGTGGTGGTGATCGGCGATCAACGCGGTCGACGTGGTCATGATCCCGGCGATGCCGATCCCGAGCACGGCCCGTCCGACGAGCAGCGCGGGGAGAGAATCCAGCAGCAGACCGGATCCGCCGCCGACGGTGTAGAGCGCGAGGCAGGCGACCAGCAGCGGCACACGTCCGGTCCGGCCGCTCAGCTTGGCCAGCAACGGTGCGGACACCATGATCGCCAGCCCGGGCAGCGTGAGCACCAGCCGGACGAGAAGTTCCGCGTGCGGTTCGGCGGCGAAGTGCTGTTGCATGCCGGGCAGCGCGGGGGTGATGGTGGCGCTGGCCATGATGGTCATGGTGCTGACGCCGAGCAGCGTCGCCAGCAAGGACTTTGGTGGGCGCCGCACTCCGGCGTCAGTCGTTTCGGTCACGACGCCGAAGGTAGAACCTCAACTTAACTTGAAGTCAATGCCGCGACCGCGTGCTGGTAGTGCTCGGCGGTGGGCGCGGAGTCCGGTGCGGCGAGCCAGATCAGGGACGCGCCGTTGATCGCGACGTGGTACAGCTGCGCCAGTCCGTCCAGTTCGGACGGTGGAAGCTGCGGATGGACGGCACCGAGGATCTTCGTGAGCGCGTCGGTGCTTTGCCGCATCGCCGGAGCCATCGTCGTCGGCGAATCGCCCGTGCGGACGAGGCGGGTGAGGTGTTCCAGGGACGTCAGCAGGTGGGTCTGCACTGAGGCGAACGCCTCGGGCAGTCGTCCGCAGAACTCGGCGAAGGTTGTGCCGGGGTCGGCTCCGGCTGGGGTCTCGCCGAGGGTTTTCTCGATCCAGGCACCCAGCGCGTCGCCGATGGCTTCGTTGGCGGCTTGCGCGAGCAGCGCGTCTTTCGTGCCGAAGTGGTAGCCGATCGCGGCCAGGCTGACGCCTGCTTCGGACGCGATGTCGCGTGCCGTCGTGCTCAGGCCGCGCTCGCGCAAGCAGGCGCGTGCGGCCTCCAGGAGATCCTCTCGGTTACCCACGGCGAACACCTTACCCGGCTGTCTCAGACGATGTTTTGCACAACGTCTTGCACAATGTACTAATCCGCCGCTACCGTCGGACCAGTGAAAATCGTGATCAGTGGGGGCGGGATCGCCGGGAACGCGCTGGGGGTGGGGCTGGGCCGTCGCGGGATCAGCGCCACCGTGCTCGAACGGGCGGACGGTCCGCGGATCGGCGGGCACACGGTGGATCTGCGCGGGCACAGTCAGGACGTGCTCCGTGAGTGGGGGCTGCTCGAGGATGTGCGCGCGGTGCGGGTGGCAGAGGAGCGGATGGTCGCGGTCGGCCGGGACGGGGGCGAGTTGTGGCGGATGCCCGCGCAGGTCGGCGGGATCGTGGCCGACGTCGAGGTCGGCCGTGAGGACCTGAACACGGTGTTGGCGAAGGCGTCCCCCGCGGAAGTTCACTACGGAGAACACCTGGTGGACGCGGACTTCACCGGCGGCGGAGTGCGGGTGGAGACCAGCCGCGGTCGCCGGATCGACGCGGATCTCCTGGTGATCGCCGAGGGCACGCGATCTTCTTCGCGGACACGATGGTTTCCGGCTGCGGAGGCGCGGTACTTGGGCGGCTATCTCGCCTTCGTCGCGGTGCCGTATCCCCGCGAATTCGGTGCGGACATGCGGATGTTCGCTGCGGGAGGCGGTGTGATGGTCGCCATCCGGCCAGGCCGCGTCGGTGGCCAAGCCTTGATCGCCGTACGGGCGCCTCGACGTGAAGACCTTGCCAGAGACATTGGGACACAACGGAAATTCATCACGGACAGCATCAAGCAGGCCGGGATCGCGGGCGATTGGCACCTGCCGTCGGTGCTCGACGCGATCGCGCACGACCCTGGTTTCCACTGCGACGAGCTGGTGAAAGTCACCGTGCCGTCGTGGTCGGCCGGGCGGATGGTGCTGCTCGGCGATACGGCGTGGGCGGGCTCGCCGATGACCGGGCTCGGCACCGCGATGGCGATCATGGGCGCGGAAGCGTTGGCCGCCGCTGTCGAAGCAGGCGACCTCGGCAGTTACGAAACCCGGATGCGCCGGTTCGTCCACTGGGGACACCGGGACGCGACCCCAGCGATGTTGAAACGGTGGGCTCCCGGCACCGCCCGGCAGGTGCGGCTGAACGCGATGGTGATGCGGATGTTCACGCGTACGCCGTTGCGCCGCTTGCTCGCGAGGGCCGACAATCCGCCGCCGTGGTATGCCTAGCCCTACCTGCGAGACTACGGGCAAACCGATCGAAGCCGGGCGCCGCGCTGGCTAATCTGGATCGCGTGGCTACCGTCTCTCCCACCGCGAAACCGCGCACCGTACTGGATGCCTTGGCGCGGCGGACATTCCTGATTTCCTCTTGGCCGTGGCGGGCGTTGCTGTACGGGCTGAGCACCGGCCCGATGACGCTGCTGTTCGGGCTTCCGTTCGGGTTCTGCCTGCTGCCGCTCGCGGTGCTGGTCAGCCGGGTCGTGCAGGGGCAGACCTCGAACCTGGCGCTGGTCGCGGTGTTCTCGGTGTTCGGCATGCTGCTGTTCCTGAGCGCGGGTCCGGCGTGGGCGGCGGTGGTGGCCGGGGTCGAACGGCAGCGGCTGCGCATGGTCGACCTCAACCCGGTGACCGTCCCCTTTGGACCCGTCGGCGAACCGGGCTGGTGGCCCCGAATGCGGGCGCGCTACACCGAACCGGCGTCGTGGCGCGAACTCGGCTACGCGGTTCTGTTGTGTACCGCGATTCCCGCGGTGTACGCGGTCGCCGGGATGGTGGCGCTGTTCGCGGTGGTCTTGGTGGCCAGTCCGCTGCTGGTGAACGCGAACGACACGATTTCGATTGGCTTCACTGAAGTTTCCACTCCGGGAGGGGCCGTTCCGTACGCGCTGGGCGGCGTGGTGCTGCTGGTGCTGTCGGGCTATCTGTTGTCCGGATGTGCTGGCCTGCACGCGATGTTGGCCCGTTCGCTGCTCACCGACGGTGCGGCCGAGAAGCTGCGCGGCGAGCTGACCGAGGTGTCGCAATCCCGCACGCGGCTGCTGTCGGCCTTCGACGCGGAACGCAAGCGCATCGAACGCGATCTGCACGACGGGGCGCAGCAACGCCTGGTCGGGCTGAGCTTGCAACTCGGGCTCGCGAAGGTCGACCTGCCGCCGGATTCGGCGGCAGCGAAGGCGGTGTCGGACGCGCACGATCAGGCCAAGAAGCTGATGGTCGAGCTGCGTGAGCTGATCAACGGAATCCACCCGCGGGCGCTCGCCGAACTCGGCTTGCCCGCCGCGTTGGAGGAACTCGCTGACGGTTGCGCGGTGCCGGTCACCGTTGATGTGGCGGTGCCTTCGCGGTTGCCGGAGCCGGTGGAATCCACCGCGTACTTCGTGGTGGCCGAGTCGCTGACCAATGTCGCCAAGCATTCCGCGGCCAGCTGCGCCTCGGTGACCGCCAAAATTGTCGGTCGGGTCCTTACCCTTGAGGTATGGGACAACGGGGCAGGAGGTGCTGATCCGGCACGAGGTACTGGGATCACCGGGTTGAGCGACCGGGTCGCCGTGCTGGGCGGTCGGATGTGGGTGCGCAGTCCGGTCGGCGGGCCGACCGTCGTGCGAGCGGAGCTGCCGTGCTGAGGGGAGAGCCGATGCGGGTCGTCCTCGCCGAAGACGAGGTGCTGCTGCGCGAGGGATTGTGCGGGTTGCTGGAGCGGTTCGGCTTCGAGGTCGTCGCCGCGGTGGGCGATGCCGAAGGGCTGCACGCCGCCGTGCGCGAGCACGATCCGGACCTGGTGCTCACCGACATCCGGATGCCGCCCGGGCATTCGGACGAGGGCTTGCGCGCCGCGGTCGAGCTGCGGCGCACGCGGCCGGAGCTGGCCGTGGTGGTGCTGAGCCAGTACGTCGAACACCACCACGCGGCAGAGCTGCTCGATTCCGCCGAGGGGCGCGGCGTCGGCTACCTGCTCAAGGATCGCGTGGTCGACGTCGAGGAATTCGTCGGGACGCTGCGCCAGGTCGTCGACGGCGGGACGGCGGTGGATCCGCAGGTGGTGCGCCAGTTGCTGCGCCGCCGAGCCGACCCGATCGCCCGGCTGTCGGCGCGGGAGCGGGAGGTCTTGTCGCTGATCGCCGAGGGCCATTCGAACGCGTCGATCGCCCGGAAGCTGGTGGTGTCCGACGCCGCGGTGGGCAAGCACGTGGGGAGCATCCTGTCGAAACTCGACCTTCCGCCGACGGACGACGGAAACCGGCGCGTGCTGGCAGTGCTGGCGTTTCTGCGCGGGGGCGGCTGAAAGCGGTGCGAGCGCAGTGTCCGTCTGCGCTCGCACCGCTGGGGTCAGGCGGCGTTGACCACTGCGGTCAGGCTGGCCGCGAGTACGGAACGGTCCCGTCCAGCTGTCCACTGTGTACCGCTGTCGGTGCGGTATTCCAGCAGTGTCAACGCTTCGCTGTCATTGCCGGAGCCGATGCTCGTTTGGTGCAGCGCCACGATGTCGACCTTCCGCCCGTGCGCGCCGAGCGCCGCGGTGAGCGCTTGGACCGGACCGGTTCCGGTGTGCGTGGTGGTGTGCTCGGTCCCGTCGACGCGCAGGGTGATGCTGGTGTGCTCGTCGGCCGAGTTTTCGAAGCGGGACAACGCGATCGCCGGGTTCGGCTGCAGGTAGGCGGCTTCGAAGAGTTGCCACAGTTCGGTCGCGGTCACCTCGTGGCCGGAGTCGTCGGTGTGCTCCTGGACGCGGCGCGCGAACTCGATCTGCAGCCGGCGCGGCAGCGTGATCCCGTACTCGCTTTCCAGCAGGTAGGCGATTCCGCCCTTGCCGGACTGCGAGTTCACCCGGATCACGGCGGCGTAGTCGCGACCGAGGTCGGCCGGGTCGATCGGCAGGTACGGGACGCGCCAGTCCAGCTCCCGCGCGGGCACGCCGGTTTCCGCGGCACGCGCGTGATGTTCGGCGAAACCCTTCTTGATCGCGTCCTGATGGGTGCCGCTGAACGCGGTGTGCACGAGGTCGCCGACGTACGGATGCCGCGCGTGAACCTCGATCCGGTTGCAATACTCGACGGTGCGGCGGATCTCGTCGATGTCCGAGAAGTCGATCATCGGGTCGACCCCCTGCGCGTGCAGGTTCAGCGCCAGTGTCGCCAGGTCGACATTGCCGGTGCGCTCGCCGTTGCCGAAAATGCAGCCCTCGACGCGTTCAGCCCCGGCCAGCACGGCGAGTTCGGCGCAGGCGACACCGGTGCCGCGGTCGTTGTGCGGGTGCACGGACAGGATCACCGAATCGCGGCGGGCGAGGTTGCGGTGCATGTACTCGATCTGGTCGGCGTACACATTGGGCGTCGCGATCTCGACGGTCGCCGGCAGGTTCAGGATCACCGGACGGTCCGGGCTCGCTTGCCACGTCTCGGTGACCGCGTCGCAGACCTCCAGCACGTAGTCCGGTTCGGTCAGGTTGAAGACCTCGGGGGAGAACTCGAAACGGACGTTCGGCAGGTCGCCGGCCGCGCGCAGAACGTCGCGGGCGCCGTCGAGGATCAGTTCTTTCAGCGACGCCTGATCGTGGCCGAGCACCACCGTGCGCCAGGTCGGCGCGGTGGCGGTGTACAGGTGGATGACGACGTCGTTGCGGATGCCGCGGATGGACTCCACGGTCCGCTCGATCAGATCGCGCCGCGCCGGGGTGAACACGACGATGGTGACGTCGTCCGGGGCCAGATCGGTGTCCGCCAGCAGCCGGACGAAGTCGTAGTCGGTCTGCGAGGCGGACGGATAGCCGACCTCGATTTCCTTGTACCCCATGCTGATCATCAGCTCGAAGAACCGGCGTTTGCGCGCAGGGTCCATCGGCTCGGCCAGTGCCTGGTTGCCGTCGCGCAGGTCGACCGGCACCCAGAGGGGAGCGTGCGTGATGCGGTTGCCGGGCCAGGCGCGGCCGGTGTTGGGGACGTCGACGCGCTGGTAGACGTCGCGGTAGCGGTGGGACGGCATGCGGGAGGGTCGCTGCCGGTTCCAAACGGTGTTCATCTGCGGTCCTTCGGGTAGTCGGAAGCCGACCGGCGCGCGTGCTTGCCCCACGGCGGGGGGCCGGTCCGGTCAGGCCCCGCCGTGGCGGCGAAGGAGAAGGAAGCGCGTGAACATCGAGGCGGAGCGTAGCACAACTCCTCAGACAAGTAGCGGGGTTGGGGCAGCTGGCCGCGGCGGGCGGCGCGAGCGCTTAGGATTGACCCGTGGAGCTGGAATTCGTGCGGACCTTCGTCGCCGTCGTGGACGGAGGGCAGTTCCAGGAAGCGGCCGCGGAGCTGGGGATCACGCAGCAAGCGGTGTCCAAACGCGTCGGTGCGCTGGAGCGCGAGCTGGGGGTGCAGTTGTTCACCCGCACCGCGCGCGGTGCCCGGTTGAGCAGCGACGGCGAGGCCTTTCTGCCGCACGCGCGGGTGCTGTTGGACGCGGAGAAGCGCGCGCTCGCGGCGGTACGTCCGGAGATGCGCCCGCTGCGGGTGGATGTTCTGAATCGACGGACCAAGTCGGCGCAACTGGCGCTGAGTTTCCACCGGGCGTTCCCGGAGGTGGAGCTGCAGGTGGTGACCACCGGTGCCGAGCTGAGCTTCGACGCCGCCGTCGCCGCGGTCGCGGCCGGCTCGGTCGACGCGGCATTCCGTGGGGTGCCGAAGCGCGACCTCCCGGGCGGCGTGACGAGCGGAGTGGTGGACTACGACGCGCACGAGCTGCTGGTCGGCCCGCGTCACCCGTTCGCCGACCTGCCGTCGGTGCCGATCGCGAAACTGGTCGGCCACCGGATCTGGATGCCCGGGCTGTCGGCGAGCACGGAATGGGGCGCGTACTACGCGGAGCTGTCCGAGGCGTTCGACCTGACCATCGACGTGTCCGGTCCGGTCTTCGGCAACGAGACGATGCTGGACGAACTGGCGACGTCGCCGGACCTGTCGACCTTCGTGGGCGCGGGCTCGCGCTACTTCTGGCCGGACGAGTACGACCTCCGCCGCGTACTGGTGGTCGACCCGACGCCGGTGTATCCGATGTCGCTGCTGTGGCGGCGGGAGCCAGCGCATCCGGACGTGCTGAAGCTGCGGGATTATCTGGTGGCGGGGCAGGAACCTGGGGACGGGGTTTGGCTGCCTGGCTGGGAGCAGTAGATCAGAGCGGGTGTTCGTACCAGACGTTCGGCTCGACGTACACGCCCAGATCCTGCTCCGTTGACGCCAGTACCGGTGCGATTCCGCCAGGCACGACGGTGTGTCCGTCTTCGAGGCGGACGCCGGTCCACTGCTCCCACTGCGCGAGCGTGCCGGTGACGGTCATCGCGAACGGCGCGATCTTCCGGAACTCCGCACCGAGCCGCTCGTGACTGCGCAGCCAAGGATCGGTGCCCCGGCCGAGGTAGTCCACAATGGATTCCAGAGGTGGTTTGCCGGTCGGCCGCACCGGCACGACCAGCCGGGAAAGTCCGGCCCGGCGCGCCCGGTTCTTCAGCTCGACGAGCGCCTGCGCGGCAATCCCTTGCCCGCGCGCGGATTCCGCGACGTACACCTCCAGCGCGACGAGCGTGGTCGGCTCGCGGCCGTCGAGATGGTCTTCGGCGGCCCAGACGAGGGCACCGTCCCAGCCGTGGTCAGGCAGCTCGGTTCGTTCCGCGGTCGGGAAGGCGACCGGGATCGCCGCCGCTCGCGCGACGGGAACCTCGCCATCGAGGAGGACCAGGAAGAACTCGGGCCAGTGCGCGGCGATCCGCTTCGAGCTGGCCAACCCGGCGGTGAGGCCTTGGCCGAGGAACTCCCCGCCGACGAATCCCAACTGGAGCGCGGGACCGCGCAGCTCGGGCCGAGTGGCAAGGTCTTCGATGCGAATCATGCGGTCTCCCGTCGCTGCCCGGCGCGCTTGTCCGCGAGGGACTTCTTCACGGAATCAGCGGCCGTGCGGGTCCCCCTCTCACCGACCGCAGCTCAGGAAAGCGGCACCGACCTCACCGCACCGGAAGCGCCGACCTCCGCCTCCCCAACGCGGCCGGGTCGAGATTCGCCCGGGTCCCGGCCCGGTGCCCCTCCCGATACCCCGATCCCGACAACCGTCGTGGCGCAGCCGAGCGCAGGTCTCCGTACTCGCGGTCAAAAGCCTGCTGCACCAACGCCGTCCGGTCCCGCACCACCAGTTCCGCCGACTTCCCGCCGGCGACATCGGAGTACGTCCGCGCGGCGTTCTCCTCCGCGACGCTCAGCCGCTCGTGCACCGCGCGCGCGAACCCGTGCAGCCACGTCCGCCGATAAGCCGCCAGCGATTCGCGGAACACCCGCTCCTCGGGACGCACCCGCGTGAGCTGCGTGCTCGCCTGCAGCAAAAGACTGGTGTACAGCAGTTCGACCCGCGCGAGATCGGTGCGGAAGCCGAACACGGTGACCTCTTCGACCCCTTGGCCGACTCGGTGCAGCAGGGTCCGGCAGCGCAACGGGTAGGCGATGCTGGTGAGCAGGCTGGCCTTGTCCCGGCTGTACGGATTGGCGATCGGCAGCCTCAGCACGGTGATGTCGTCGCCGCTTTGGCCGGACGCGGCCAGCATCGCGTTGTCGATCCCGTGCCGCGCGATCAGTTGCGCCGCTTTGGTGTTGTACAGCTCGGCTTCGGCGGGCGTGACGGCCGGGTCCTCGGCCTTGGCCAGCAGCTTCCGCACGCGCTCCAGCAACGTGTCGTGGTCGGGCATGACCCCCCTCTCCAGCAGGCGCGGCCCGTGCGGACCGGCATGGGGTGCACGGTAGGCGTGGGGTACGACAATATTCGATCAGATGTTCGGGAGTGACACTGGGCGCCCGGTTCGTCGCAGCCGTAGGCTCGGGACGTGTCTCCGCCCGTCACGCTGGACGTCGCGGTCGTCGGCTCGGGGCCGAACGGCCTGGCCGCGGCCGTAGTGCTCGCGCGGGCCGGGCTGTCGGTCGAGGTCTACGAGGCGGCTGCCGAGCCGGGCGGCGGGGCGCGGTCGAAGCACCTGTTCGACTCCGACGTTATCCATGACATCTGCTCGGCGGTCCATCCGATGGCTGCGGCTTCGCCGTTTCTCCGGCAGTTCGATCTCGACCTCTGCCATCCCGAAATCCCGTACGCGCAGCCGATCGACGAGAAGACCACAGCGATCGCGTACGCGGACCTCGACCGCACCTGTACGCGGCTAGGAAGCGACGGCGCGAGGTGGCGGCGCTTCATGACGCCATTGATCGAGCGCAGCGCTGAGATCACCGAAGCGCTCCTCGGCGACCTTCGCCACCCGCCGCGTCCGCGTACGGCGGCGTACATCGCGACGCGCGCTCTCGCGGCGACAGTGAGCCCGTTCAAGGGCAAGGAAGCAGCAGCGCTGATAGCGGGTATCGAGGCGCATGCGCTCGGAAAGCTGCCGTCACTCATCGGCGGCGGTATCGCGGTACTGCTGAGTCATCTCGCGCACACCACTGGCTGGCCGATTCCCCGAGGCGGTTCGCAACGCATCACTGACGCTCTTATCGCCGATATCGAGGCACACGGTGGTCGCGTACGCACCAACGCGCGCGTCAACGACGTACGCGAGTTAGCGCACGCGCGCGCCGTACTGCTGGACCTAGCGCCCAAAGGCGTACTAGACCTGGCAGGGCCGCTCCTGCCGGGGCAGTACCGCAAGGCGCTGGAGAAAGTCCGTTACGGACCTGCGGCAGCGAAGGTCGACTTCCTGGTCTCCGAAGAAATCCCCTGGCGCGAAAAGGAACTCGCCTACGCCGGGACTGTCCACATCGGAGGGACACGGGCCGAGGTGCACGCGGCGGAAAACGCGGTAGCGTCCGGGAAACGGGCGAGAGACCCGTTCGTCCTTCTCTCCCAGCCGATGGCCGCCGACCCGACCCGCGGTCTCCCCGGAAAGCAGCCGATCTGGGCCTATGCTCATGTGCCGCAAGGAGATCCGCTCGATCCGACCGCGGCGATCATCCGGCGCATCGAACGCTTCGCTCCGGGTTTCCGCGACACGATCCTCGCATCGCGCGCGATCCCGGCGAGCGAGTTCGAGGCGTACAACCCCAATTACGTCGGCGGCGACATCGCGGCCGCAGCGGTCACGATGCGCCAGGTGCTAGGGCGGCCGGTCCCGCGCTGGGATCCGTATCGGACTCCGTTGCGCGGCGTCTACCTGTGCTCGGCCGCGACGCCGCCCGGGCCGGGCGTGCACGGAATGGCCGGTCAACACGCCGCGGAACGCGTGCTGCGCAACGAATTCGGCTACCGTCCGGGCCGCACCAGGCCGGTTTCGTAAGCGATCACGACCGCTTGCGCCCGGCTGGAGATTCCGAGTTTGGGCATCAGCCGGTTGAGGTGGGTCTTCACCGTGGCCTCGCTGACCAGCAGCTGAGCCGCGATCTCGCCGTTCGGCTTCCCGGTGCCGACCAGCCGGAGCACCTCGCGTTCGCGCTCGGTCAGCCTGCTCAGCTCCGGCGCGGGCTCGGCGGGCGGAGCGCTCGTGTACGACTCGACCAGCCGCCGCGTGATCGTCGGGCCGAACAGCATGTCCCCGCGCGCGACCGCTTGGATGCCGGAGATCAGCGTCTCCGGCGGACTGTCCTTGAGCAGGAACCCGGCCGCGCCGGCTCGCAACGCGCGGTACACGTATTCGTCGAGGTCGAAGACGGTCAGGATCAGCACACGCGGGTTCTCCGGACCGGCGAGGATGCGGGCGGTGGCGGACACGCCGTCGAGGCCGGGCAGCCGGATGTCCATCAGGATCACCTCGGGCCGCAGCCGCGCCGCCTCGTGCACGGCTTCCAGCCCGTCGCGCGCTTCGCCGACCACCTCGACGCCCGGCGCGGCGTTGAGCAGCGCGACGAGGCCGGCGCGGACAAGGTCCTGATCGTCCACCACGAGCACACTGGTCACTGGGGTTCTCCGGAGGTCCGGCCTGGGTACGGGAGGGTCAGCACTACCTCGAACCCCGCCGGTTCGCGAGGCCCGATTTCGATTTCGCCACCGTACATACGCGCCCGCTCGCGCATGCCGACGAGGCCGTGACCGGCGGGATTGCCGTCGGCGCGCGGTCCGCCGCCGGAGTCGGCCACGCGCAGCCGCAGCGCGTCGGCCAGGTACTCGACGTCCAGCGAGGCGAACGAATCCGGCGCGTGCTTCAGCACGTTCGTCAAAGCTTCCTGCGCGACCCGGTACGCGCACAGCTGCTGGCCCGACGGCAACGTCCGCGGCGTTCCGGTGACCCGCAGCCGTACCGTGAGCCCGGCCTCGCGAACCCGGCTGACCAGTGCGGGAAGCTCTTCGAGACCGGGCTGCGGACGGTATTCGCCCGGTTCGTGATGCGGCGGCCGCAGGACGCTGAGCAGGCGGCGGAGTTCGTCCAGCGCCTCGGTGGTCGTGCCGGTGATCGTGTCGAGCGCGCCGCGTGCGGTGTCCGGCGCGGACTCGAAGACGTACCGCGCGAGGTTGGCCTGCACGGAGATCACCGACAGATGGTGCGAGACGACGTCGTGCAGCTCGCGGGCGATGCGCAGCCGTTCTTCCACGACCGCCAGCTCGGCGCGGTCGGCACGTTCCGCGGTCGCGTGCAGGGCGAGCCCGCGGAGATAGACCGAGTGTCCAATGAGGACGGTCGCGGACGCCTGCAAGACGGCGATCACGGTGTCGCCGATCGGGTTCGCGCTGTCGCTGACGAGCAGCGTCACCTCGAAACCGGCCATCGCGAACAGCGACGGCGGCCAGGCTTGCCGCACCGGATAGCGCGCCCAGACTGTGTAGGCGGCGATCAGCACGTCGGGACGGCCGAGCGTCGCGCGATACCCGGCCAGCGCGAACGCGCCGACGAGCACGGTGACCGCGATCAGCACGCCGATCGGGTAGCGGCGCCGGACCGCCAGCGGCACCGCGCCCGCCACCGCGAGCAGCAATCCGGGCAGCCCCGGACGGTCGCCGAGGGAGCCGTGGTGGACCGCCGCCCCGGCGAAAAGGAATAGTCCGACCGCAGCCGCCAGCAGCGAATCCGCGAGGAGCGGCCGCGCCCGCCAGATGCGCATCACGCGCCCGAAACTACCTTCCTGACCGGCGGTTTCCCAATTCTCTACCGCAGTCGCGGCAGTCCGCCTACCGCCAGGGTTTACGCGCGGATGCGGCGAGAGGTGGATTCCCGGGGGCGGATCGAGCGGTTACGGTCGGTGCTGAATGGTCATCCATTCCCGCTGCTCGGCGGAGAGCCAGGGGTGGGGAGGATTCCGGGCTCTCCGCTGAGCTTCACCCCAGATACGCGTCCAGCGTCACCGCCAATGCCGATTCCGGCGAAGGCGCGAAGCTCGCTCCCGCCAGTCCACCCCACAACCACAGTTGTGCGAGACCGTGCAACGCGCCCCACAGTGACGCCGCGACGAGCCGAGGATCTGTACCCGGACGAAGTCGGTCGTCGTCCGCTTCAGCGCGGTCGAGGCGCACTAACTCGGCGAATGTGTCGAAGACGGCACTGCTGGCCGCGACCAGCCCAGGCTCTTCTGGGTCGATGAGATCGCGACGGAACATCAGCTCGAACATGGCGGGGTTCGTAACGGCGAAGTCAACGTACGCGTGACAGGCAGCCGTGACGCGTTCGCGCGGGGTGCCGTCGGGCAACTGTGCGCCCCTCTGGAGCAGCTGTGTGAAGCCAAGCGTCGCTACGGCCGACAGCAGCTCCGCGCGTCCCGAGAAGTGGCGAAGCGGCGCACCGTGCGAGACGCCAGCCGCCTTCGCGATACCGCGCAGTGTCACGGCCTCGACGCCGGAGCCGACGAGCAAATCCGCAGCCGTGCGGATCAACCGCTGACGCGCGCTCATACCTGAGCTTCGGAGAAGGCCACGGGCAGCAGCTCCGGGCGCTTCGGCAGGAAGCCGTCGCCGGGAGACCGGCCGATGAGCCGGTTGCGCAGCCGCGTGATCCCCACCGGCAGCACTTCTTGCCACAGCCAGCGCAGGTCGGCGATCGCGGTGCTCTGGGCCGGAACGCCGGGCAACGGCTGCAGCCAGCTGCCGTCGTGCGCCACGCCGAGCCGGTCGAGCACATGACCGGCGACGCGGAGATGCCCGGCCTGCGACAGATGCAGCCGGTCCGGCCCGAAGTAGCGCGAATCGTGCGCGGCCTGGTCCGGCCACAGGTCGACGAGCTTCGCGCCGTAGCTGACGGAAGCCTCACGGATGGCGTCATTGAGCGCGGTGACCCGCGGCCGCATCCGCCCGCCGAGCGGCATGCGATGCGCGATGTCGCTCAAGGTAAAGGTGACGACGGTCGGCGCGATCTGCGTGCACTGCCGGATCGCGGTGTCCACGCGCCGCGCGACCGTGCGAGCGTCCCAGCCGCGGCTCATCACGTCGTTGCCGCCGCCGAACAACGCGATCAGATCCGGCTCATGCCGCTCGGCGGTGGGCAACTGCTCCGCGGTGATCTGGTCGAGCCGCCGCCCGCGAACGGCGAGATTGGCGTACCGGAACGAGGTCTCGTCGCGCGCGAGCCGCCCGGCGACGTAATCCGCCCAGCCGCGGTACTGGCTGTGATCCGGGTAAGGATCGTCCAGCCCCTCAGCGCAGCTGTCGCCGACGGCGACGAACGTGTGGAAACCCATTCCGCTCTCCGTAACCCCTGGTTCATCTTGTAGACACTGTCTATCAAAGTATGTAGACGGTGTCTACCCGAGGTAGGTCACGTGGGTTGTGCGCGGTGCGTGGCAGGCTCGCCGCATGCTCGATGACGTCGCGAAGGAGCACCTGCACGGCGATCTGCGAGAGCTCCGCGAGGTGCTGCTCTGGAAGCTCGACGGGCTGGGCGAGTACGAGATCCGCCGCCCGCTGACCCGGACCGGCACCAACCTTCTCGGGTTGGTCAAGCACCTGGCGCTCTGGGAATCCCGGTACCTCGGCGAGGTTTTCGACCGGCCGTTCCCCGAATCTCTGCCCCGATGGGACGACCTCGGGCAACGCGGTGCCGACCTATGGGCCGCCGAGGGCGAGGCGCGCGAGGACATCATCGATCGGTATCGGCGCGTCTGGGCGCACTCTGACACGACAATCGCGGCCCTGGCCCTTGATTCACCCGGGCACGTGCCTTGGTGGCCGCGATCCGAGGTGACGCTGTTCACCGTCCTGGTCCATCTGCTCACGGAGACCAGTCGGCACGCCGGACACGCCGACATCCTGCGCGAGCAACTGGACGGCTCGACCGGCACGGCCGCCGGTTACGTCGCCCAGGAGCGCGACGCGGAATTCTGGGCAGCCCGGCGCAGTCAAATCGAGGAAGCCGCAGCCAACGCCAAGTCCCGTTGTGATCGCCAGCCATAGCGGCGAGCGCGGCCAGGGAACGTTCGGCGACTGGCCAGGGCACCGGACCGCGGGGGCGGCACCTCGACAGCCGTCAAGTTCGTCCGGACTGGACAGTGTTGACTGAAGCTTCAGTCACGGAGGTGCGGATGGCAGGCAAACGGGATCGCATCCTGCGGGCCGCGGTGGGCATGATCGCCCGAAGCGGCGTCCGGGGGCTGCGGGTCGAGGAGGTCGCCGCGGAGGCCGGCGCGTCGACCGGGTTGATTTATTACCACTTCAAGGACCGTGCCGGGTTGCTGCGCGCCACTCTCGATCACGTCAACGACCGTGCCGAGCGTTACACCGCGCAGGAGGTGCCGGATTCGGCGGACGCGCGGGCCGTGCTGGAGCAGACGCTGCTGCTGGAACTGCAGGACACCGCCGAGGTCCGGGAGAACAGCACGGCATGGGGAGAGTTGCGGGCCAGTGCCGTCTTCGAGGACGACCTGCGGGAGCGTCTCGCCGAAGCGACCCGGCTGTGGGTCGCCGAGATCGCTGAACTGGTCGAGGCAGTGCGCTTGGCTGACGTCGTGGCGCTGGGCGGTCTCACTGATCCCGCTGACGTCGCCGAGCGGCTGACGGCGCTGGTCGAAGGGCTGTCCGAGCGCTGGCTGTCCGGGACCCTCGACCTCCAGCGGGCGCGTGCCCTCGTCCGGGGGGCCATCGTCGCCGAGCTGGGTTGATCAAATTGACTAAATTTTCAGTCAGTGTCAGAGTGAGGCTCCGCCGACCCGCTTGGAGCTCGCTCGATGACGCACGAATTCGTTTCCCGCCGCACCGCGCTCACCGCCGCGCTAGGGCTCGGCGCCGCGCTGGGCGTGGCCGCGTGCGGCACCGAAACCCCGGCTCCGGCCCCGGTCGCACCACCGTCGCCGGGCAGCAGCGGCGCGGCGTCCGCCGGCCGGGTGTTCGGGGCCGAATGGGAGAAGCACGCCCGCACCCTCATGGCCTGGCCTGCTTCGGACGGCGTCTGGGGTCCTGACCTGCCCGCGGTCCAGGCCGCCATCGCCGGGCTCGCCCGGGCCGTCGCCGGTTTCGAAAAGGTCGTCCTGCTGGCCGGTCCCGAACACCGTGCCGCCGCCCAGAGCGCGGTCGGCTCCGACGTCGAGGTGGCCGAGATCCCGGTGGACGACCTCTGGGCCCGCGACACGGCCCCGGTCTTCGTCCGGGACGCAGGAAAGCTGACCGGCGTCGATTTCGGGTTCAACGGCTGGGGCGGCAAACAGCAGCACCCCCGGGACGGCGCGGTGGCCAAGGCCGTACTGGAGAAGTATCAACTGCCTCGCATCGCGGCTCCGCTCGTCGCCGAGGGCGGCGCGCTGGAAACCGACGGCCGGGGCACGCTCCTGGTCACCGAAAGCTCGTTGGTCAATGACAATCGCAACCCGGGCAAGGACCGCGCGCGCGTCGAAGACGAACTGAAACGGACGTTGGGCGTCACCACCGTGATCTGGCTGGCCGGAGTGAAAGGCGAGGACATCACCGACGCGCATGTCGACTGTCTCGTCCGCTACGTCGCGCCCGGTGTCGTCTTGCTGGACAAGCCGTTTCCCGGTGCCCCGGCGGATGTCTGGTCGCGTGCCGCCGAACAGGCGCGCGGAGTGCTGGCCGGTGCCGCCGACGCGGCTGGCCGGAAGCTCGAAGTCGTCGACTTGCCCCAGCCCGACCCGGACCGGATCACCGGCCGGGGCGAGGCGTTCGTGTCGTCCTACGCCAATTTCTACGTCGCCAATGGCGCGGTGTTCCTGCCGAAATTCGGCGACGAGGCCGCCGATGACCGGGCGCGCGGCATCCTGGCCGAGCACTTCCCCGGCCGGGAGGCCGTCCTGGTCCCGATCGACGCGATCGCCGCTGGGGGCGGCGGGATTCACTGCTCGACCCACGACATGCCCGGCTAGCGCCGCGGAGATCGCGGGCACGCGAAGGAGTCGGCCGGACGCTCGGCGCTCAAGCGTTTTTGTCGGTGCCTTGCGCCACTATGGCGGAGTGACCGCATGGAGAGATCAACTCAGCACCCTCGCTCAAGACCGGCTGCCCGCTGAGGTGGCGGCTAAATGGATCGAGCTGTTCCAACCCGGGATCCGGCTTACCGCCAAGGGCACCGGGCCGCGCGTGGGGCAGCTTGGCGGAAATCCGGCGCTGCCGGATGCGGTGGAATGGCCGATCTGGGAGGAGAAGGGGCCGCTCACGTTCGTCGCCGCGGTGGATTGTGCGGCGCTGCCGCGGGAGTTCTTGACCATTCCGTTGCCGGAGACGGGGACGCTGCTGTTCTTCGCGTTCGACGGACGCTACGAACCCGATCACTACCGGCACATTCTGCCCACCGATGCCGACGGCTATCGAGTGGTCTTCGTGCCCGCGGGCACCCCGGTCGCCGAGCGAACGCCTCCGGCCGACCTCGAGCCCTACCCGCAGCGTGACGTTTTCGCGGAGATCGTGGCCACTGCCCCGGAAAGCGAGCACATCCTGCTGGACCAGACCACGACCGCGAGCGGAGTGTCCCTGGCTGAAGCTGTCGAGGCAGGCCCCGAACCTGAGCGGATCGGTGCCCTGGTGTTCGGAAACCTCACCTGGGAGGTCAACGAAGGCACGCCGCAACATCAGATCGGTGGCTTCGCCACACCGGTCCAGGACGCCGTGGAGAACGAGATCGCGGCGGAGGTGCTGGAAGGCGGGTGGCAAGATCCGCGGCTCAAGGAGGAAGCGGCCCGCTGGGTGCTGCTCGCGCAGTTCGACAGCGACAACGAAACCGACATGATGTGGGGCGACGTCGGGATGGTGTACTGGCTCATCCGAGCCGACGATCTTAAAGAAGGCCGGTTCGAGGCCGCCCGCTGCTTGATGCAGTGCGGCTGACGATCAGCCCGAACGGAAGCGGACCATGAAGATCTTGGTGGTGGGCGGCAGCGGCCTGCTAGGGCAGCACGTCCTCGACGAACTGCGGAAACGCGGGCACGAAACGACCGCCGTCGCGCGTACGGCACGTGAGGGAGTCGACCGGACGCTCGACGTCTCGACTGCTTCGCACGACGAACTGCGCGAAGCGCTCGACGGACACGACGGCGTTGTCTTCGCTGGCGGTATGGACGATCGAGCGGTCGGACGCGGGCCGGTCGAGCCTCGGCTGCGCGCGGGCAACGTCGCACCTGTCGCCGCGTTGTTGCGCGCGGCGCGCGAAGCAGGCTGTACGCGGGCGGCGGTGCTGGGGTCGTATTACACGTACTTCGACCGCGTACGCCCGGAGTGGGGGTTGGCCGCGAAGCATCCGTACGTGCGCAGTCGGCTGGAGCAGGCCCGAGTCGCACGCGAGACAGCGGGGCCGGGGTTGCCGGTGGCGGTGATCGAAGTGCCGTTTGTCTTTGGTGTCGCGGAGGATCGGGTGCCGCAGTGGTCGGTGCCGATCGTGAAGTGGGTCCACTCCACCTCGCCGCTTTTCGCGCCTCCCGGCGGGACTGCGGCGACGAGTGCGCGTGGAGTCGGGGTGGCGACGGTGGATGCGCTGGAGGCGGCGTCCGGCGCGGATGTCCCGGTGGCGGAGGAAAATCTGCAGTGGACGGACATGTTCGCCCGGCTGGCCGCGGCGGCGGGACGGCCACGCCGGGTGCGGTCGATGCCGTCCTGGCCGGTGCGCGGTGCGTTCAAGCTCGGCGGATTTCTCAACGGGCTGAGCGGGAAGCAGCCGGGGTTGACGGTGCAGCACATGGACGGATTGTTGTTGCGGGAGTTGTATTTGGAGCTGAACTATCCGGCTCCTGTGGACGACGCGATCCGGGAGACTGCTGCTGCGCGGTAAGAATCAGCCCAGCCGGGCGCGGTGAGTCCGCACTGCGGCCAACCGCGGATCCGACGGAGAGAGCACGGCGGACAACGCGTCCAGAATAGCCAGATCGTCCGCGCCACAGGAGGTTTCCCAGAACGACCACAACGTATCCGCATCCCCGCTGTTCAACGCCAGCTGCCGGACCTGCGCGCTGATCGACTCGCGTTCCTCCAGGATCGCGGGCGATTCCGACTCGGCCAGCAACGGACCCTGGAACGACCGGACCGCCGCGGCGGCGTCTCCGGCGCGCAGGGCGGCTTTGGTGCGCAGGAAGTCCGCGTCCACGGTGGCCGCGAGACGGTACGGGCGCGTCTGCAACACCCCAGTGCCGAGCTGGGTGCGCAACCGGTGGATCTCGGCGCGCACGGTCACCGGATTGCCAGCCTCACCGTACAGTTGCAGCGCCAGCTTTTCCGCCGACAAGCCGCGCGGCTGAAGCGCGAGCAAGGTGAGCAGTTCGGCGTGCCGCAAGGTGAACGGGATGTCTCGACCGTCCACAGTGGTCGATCCGGGACCGTCGGTGAGGTATTCGAGCGACAACCGGCGGCGGGTCGCGGAGCCGGACGTGGCGATCCGCAGCAGGTAGCCCTCGTCCAGCGGGTCGACGGTGGCGATCCGGCCGTCCGGCAGCGTCACTGTGCCGCCGCCTTTTCGTACCTCCACAGTGGACGGAAGGGTGCACGATTCCGCCGCCAGCACCCGTCCGCCTGCCGAAAGAAGCGCGCCGGGGCGGCCGCGCAGTGACGCCAGGTGTGGCATGTTCGCCCGCCGCACCTTCTCGTCGCGGACCGCCAAATCCGCCCGCAGCCGTCCCTCGGCCAGCTGAGCCGTGGCCGTGACCAGCGACAACATCGCCGGATGCACGGTGCGGAGCGGACCGCTGACGTCGATCGAACCGAGCAGCGCGCCGGTGTCCGGGTCGCGTACGGGGGCCGCGGCGCAGGTCCACGTGTGATAGCGGCGGACGAGGTGCTCGGCCGAATAGATCTGCACCGGCTGGCCGGTCGCGAGCGTCGTGCCCATCGCGTTCGTGCCGATCGCCTCTTCGCTCCACCGCGTGCCCTCGGTGAGCGCGACCTGGTCCGCGCGCAGCAGCACGCCGGTCGCGCCCTCGCGCCACAGGATCAAGCCGTTCGCGTCGGTCACGATCATCATGTGCTCGGCGTCATCGGCGATGCTCACCAGCATCTCGCGCAACAGCGGCAGCACCGGGGCCAGCGGATGCTCCGCGCGCAGGTCGGTGAGTTCGTCCGCCTCGAAGATCAGCGGGGCCTCGCCCGCGTCCGGGTCGACGTGCGCGGCCAGCGAGCGCTCCCACGACGCCGACACCACCGAGCGGGGCGAACGTGGCGCGGTGGATCCGGACAGGACCGCCTCACGGACATGCCGCAGGAGCCGCGCGTACGACTCCGGATCGCGCAGCAGGTCGGGTTCGGGCAGCTCCGCCACGTGGTTGAGAGTAGAGACCCTGGTCACAAGGCTGCAACGTTGGCGCAACGTTGCCCGGCCTACGGTCGCCGCCGACCGTCACCGACCAGCAACGAGGCAGGGCAAGATGGCCGTATACGCCGCACCGAACACCGACGGCGCCGTCGTCGACTACGAGACCCGCTACGACCACTACATCGGCGGCGAATACGTCGCGCCGGAGGGCGGGCAGTACTTCGAGAACCCGACGCCGGTGACCGGGAAGACCTTCACCGAGATCGCCCGCGGCACGGCGGCCGACATCGACCGGGCGCTCGACGCGGCCGAGGGCGCCGCACCCGCGTGGGGCCGGACCTCGACCGAAGAACGCGCGAACATCCTGCTCAAGATCGCCGACCGGATGGAGCAGAACCTCGAGCGGATCGCGGTCGCCGAGGCCTGGGAGAACGGCAAGCCGGTCCGCGAAACCCTCGCCGCCGACATCCCGCTCGCCATCGACCACTTCCGCTACTTCGCCGGCGCGCTGCGAGCCCAGGAAGGCGGCATCTCGCAGATCGACGACAACACCGTCGCCTACCACTTCCACGAGCCGCTCGGCGTCGTCGGCCAGATCATCCCGTGGAACTTCCCGCTGCTGATGGCGGTCTGGAAGCTCGCCCCGGCGCTGGCCGCGGGCAACGCGATCGTGCTCAAGCCCGCCGAGCAGACCCCGGCGTCGATCCACCTGCTGATGTCGATCATCGGCGACCTGATCCCGCCGGGCGTGCTGAACATCGTCAACGGATTCGGCGTCGAGGCGGGCAAACCGCTCGCGTCGAGCAACCGCGTGCGCAAGGTCGCGTTCACCGGCGAGACGACGACCGGGCGGCTGATCCTGCAGTACGCCAGCGAAAACATCATCCCGGTGACCGTCGAACTGGGCGGCAAGAGCCCGAACATCTTCTTCGACGACGTCGCCGCGGCCAACGACGCGTTCTACGACAAGGCACAGGAGGGCTTCGCGCTCTTCGCGCTGAACCAGGGCGAGGTCTGCACCTGCCCGTCGCGCGCGCTGATCCAGTCCGGCATCTACGACCGGTTCCTCGGCGACGCGGTCGAGCGCGTGAAGAAGATCAAGCAGGGCAACCCGCTCGACACCGAGACGATGATCGGCGCGCAGGCCTCGAACGATCAGCTCGAGAAAATCCTGTCCTACATCGACATCGGCAAGCAGGAGGGCGCGAAGGTCCTCACCGGCGGCGAGCAGTCCGACCTCGGCGGCGACCTCTCCGGCGGCTACTACGTGCAGCCGACGGTGTTCGAGGGCGACAACAAGATGCGCATCTTCCAGGAGGAGATCTTCGGCCCGGTGGTGTCCGTGGCGAAGTTCGACGACTACGACGACGCGCTCAAGATCGCCAACGACACCCTGTACGGCCTCGGCGCCGGCGTCTGGTCGCGCGACGGGAACACCGCCTACCGGGCGGGCCGCGACATCCAGGCCGGTCGCGTGTGGGTGAACAACTACCACGCCTACCCCGCGCACGCGGCCTTCGGCGGCTACAAGGCGTCCGGCATCGGCCGCGAGAACCACAAGATGATGCTGGACCACTACCAGCAGACGAAGAACCTCCTGGTCTCCTACTCCGACCAGGCACTGGGCTTCTTCTGATGCCGCAACGGGTGGACCTGACCCCAGCCGCCGCCGACCTCCTGCGGCGGCTGGTGCCAGTCCACGGACCGGTGATGTTCCACCAGTCCGGCGGATGCTGCGACGGCAGCGCCCCGATGTGCTACCCGGCGGGCGAATTCCGGGTCGGCTCGCACGATGTGCACCTGGGCGACCTGACGGTGGACGGCATCGACGCGGTGCCGGTGTGGATGTCCGGGCCGCAGTTCGAGTACTGGCGGCATACGCATCTGACCATCGATGTGGTGCCTGGGCGGGGGAGCGGATTCTCGCTGGAGGCGCCGGAAGGGGTGCGGTTTCTGATCCGCTCCCGACTGCTCAGTGACGAGGAGTCGGCGGAGCTGAACGGTTGATCGCGGTGCCCGGTGCACGTTTCTCGCGCACCGGGCACCGCTTCGCTGACCGCTGTACGGCCGAAAACCCTTGGTGCGCCTGGTCATTGCCTTGCTAGGTTCTTCTTATGTTTTCGCGGATGTTCGCGGTGCTTGCCGCACTCGGTGCCGCGGTCACGGTGGCCGGATGCAGCAGCCCGCCGGATCCGCGGGCGTACCCGGGCAGCGAGGACGGCGTCAGCTGGGAAGAAGCCTCGGCCAGGTTCCAGATGACGCTGCCGTCCTGTCCGGTCAAGGATTTTCATTTCGACGTCCAGCCCAGGCTCACTGAACGGCTCGCCTTCGCCTTCGTCGCGCCGAAGTCGTGTGTGGACGATTACCTTCGGAAGTACGGTGCGGACCCGGCCGAACCGAGTCTCCGTTGGCCGATCGACAAGTTCGGCCCGCCGTTCGACGCGGACGAGATGCGGCAGTTCGGCTGGACCTACGATCCCAAGGCGAAGGCCGACCTTTACACCCACCTCGAGACGCCGTACCACGCGACGTTCGATGCGTTCGTCAAGCCCGGCACTGAGGAGACGGTCTACGTGCGGAGCGTTACCCCTGGTTTCCCCGACCCGTCCAAGTAACCCGGCCCGCTTGCTAGGTTCATCCCATGCTGTCGCTGAAAGACGTCTACGTGGGCGAGCCGACCGTACTCGGCCACCAGCGGGACCAGCCCGTGCTGAGCGCTATCCGGAAAACCCGGGTCAACACCGAAGAGTTGGTGCTGTCCGAACTCAACCTGGCTGGCGACCGCCAGGCCGACCTTTCGGTGCACGGCGGTCCCGACAAGGCCGTCTACGTCTACCCGGTCGAGCACTATCCGGTGTGGACCGACGAGGGGTACTCCGTGGCGCACGGCGACTTCGGCGAGAACCTCTCCGTAGAAGGCGCGCTCGAGAGCGACGTGCGGATCGGCGACATCTGGGCCTGGGGCGACGCGCTCGTGCAGATCGCCCAGCCGCGGCATCCGTGTTTCAAGCTCGCCATGCGGACCGGCCGCAAGGACGTCGTGCCCGCGATGATCGACACCCGTCGCTGCGGCTGGTATCTGCGCGTGCTGCGACCGGGCACGGTCCCGACGGCCGGGCCGCTCGAGGTCGTGGAGCGGGCCGAGGGGCCGACCGTCGGGGAGACGTTCCTGGCGGCGGCGGCGAATTACGCGCGGCTGCCCGAGCCGGGGCCGATGCTGGAGTTGGCTGACCGGGTGCTGTCGACGCAAGCGTTGCCGGAGGGTTATCGCAAGGGTATCCAGTCCAAAGTGGACCGGGCTAGGGAATCACTTCCAGTCGACCTGGGGTGAACGGTAGAAGTCGATTCCCTGGGCTTCCCAGCGCGGCGCTTGCTTGGCGATGCGGCCCCGGTAGCTGTCCCAAACCCGCGAATCGCGAGGCGACCAGCCGATTTCCGCGACACCGGGCAGGCGCGGGAAGGCCATGTACTCGATGTCGTCGTTGGTCCGGATGGTTTCCGTCCACAGCGGAGCCTCGACCCCGGCGACGGACTTCTCCGCGACGCCGGGAACGAGCGTCGCCGGGTCCCATTCATAGGCGTCGCGGACTTCGACCAAACCGGCCCAATCCTGACCCAGCTTCGTCGATTCCGTGTACTTCATGTCGAGATAGGCGTGGTTGGCGGGCGACATGATGAACTTGTTCCCGCGCGCCGCCGCGGCGGCCACGTCCGCGTTCGGGCCGCCCTGGTCCCAGTACTGCGGCACGGCGGACGTCGGCAGCGGCGCCTTCGCCATCTCGTGCCAGCCGGTGATCAGCTTGCCGTACTTGGCGACCATCGGGGTTACCTTCTCGTAGAAGGCTTTGTAGTCCTCGGCGGACGTCGAATGAGCTTCGTCGCCGCCGATGCCGATGTATTTGCCTGGCGTGATCGCGGCGAGTTCGCGGATCACGTCTTCCACGAATCGGTACGTGGTAGGCGACTTGATGCACAGCGAGCTGTAGCCGACTTCGATGTCGGTGCGCGGCGGGACCGCGACCCCGTCGCAGTTGAGCTCGGCGTACACCGACTGCGCGGCATTGGTGTGCCCAGGCATGTCGATTTCCGGGACGACCGTGATGTGTCGGCTCGCGGCGTACGCGACGATGTCGCGGTACTGCTCCTGCGTGTAGTAACCGCCCGGGTCGCCGTACGCAGCCGTCTTGCCGCCTTCGGTCGCCAGCTTCGGCCAGCTCTTGATTTCGATGCGCCAGCCCTGGTCGTCGCTGAGGTGCAGGTGCAAGGTGTTGATCTTGTACTGGACGATCTGGTCGATGTACTTCTTCACCTGTGCGGGCGTGAAGAAATGCCGTGCGACGTCGAGCATCGCGCCTCGGTGGGCGAAGCGCGGGTAGTCGAGCACGCTGCCGCCCGCGATCGTCCACGTCCGGTGCTGCACCGTCTTCGCCTCGATCGACGAGGGCAGCAGTTGCCGCAGCGACTGGACGCCGGTGAACAACCCGGCGGAAGTGTTGGCGCGCAGCCGGACGCCGTTCTTCGTGACGTCGAGCTGATATCCCTCGTCGCCGACGCGCGGGTCGGCGTGGCCCAGGTCGAGCGAGATCGCGGACAGTCCCGGGCTCACCGGGACGACCGGCAGCGGGTAGCCGGTCGCGGGCCGCAGCAGGCCGCGCAGGTACGCGGCGACGTCGCCAGTGCCGTGTCCGGCGCGGATCACCGTCAGCGGCGTGAGCCGGAAGGTGGCGTCCGCCTTCGCCACGGCGTGCACCGGCACCGGTACGAGGTCGGTGACCTGCCGTTCGCTGGGCGCGGGACTCGCCGCGGCCGGCCCGGGCACTCCCACCGCGGCGAGCCCGAGCACGGTCACCCCAAGCACGGCCCTGGACAGGGTCTTCCTCACGGCATACCTCCGGTCGCGTCGCGGAGAAGGCGGACTCCAAGAGGTATAGACCACTACCGGGGAGGCTGACAACGCCCGAAAGGGTCGGCTGACGACTGATGTCCCGTTCGCCGGGATGCCCGCCACGCCCCAATGCCACATTGGGTGCGCTCAGCGCACCGAACGCCACATTGGGTGCGTCGCATGCACCCAATGCCACATTGGGGCAATGCTCAGGGCCGCAAGATCGCCCGCAACGCGTCGAGCACCGTCGGGTCCTCGATGGTCGACGGAACCGCCTCGTCGCGACCGTCGGCGATCCCGCGCATCGTCTTGCGGAGGATCTTCCCCGAGCGCGTCTTCGGCAGCGCGTTGACCACCGAGACGTCCCGGAACGCCGCCACCGGCCCGATATCGCGGCGGACCAGCGCGACCAGTTCGTCCCGCAACTGCTCCTCGGGCACCTCCACGCCGGACTTCAGCACCACGAACCCGCGCGGCACCTGGCCCTTCAGCTGGTCCGCGACCCCGATCACCGCACACTCCGCGACCGCCGGATGCGACGCCAGCACGGCCTCCATCGAGCCGGTCGACAGCCGGTGCCCGGCCACGTTGATCACGTCGTCGGTGCGGCCCATCACGAACAGGTAGCCGTCCTCGTCGAGGTAGCCCGAGTCGCCGGTCAGGTAGTAGCCGGGATAGCGCGACAGGTACGCCTCGCGGTAGCGCTCGTCGTCGCCCCACAACGTCGGCAGCGAACCCGGCGGCAGCGGCAGTTTCAGCGTGATCGCGCCCTCGCGGCCCGCTGGCAGTTCCTCGCCCGCCTGGTCGAGAATGCGGACATCCCAGCCGGGCACCGGTTTCGTCGCCGACCCGGGCTTGACCGGCATCGGTTCGAGACCGCGCGGATTGGCCGCAATCGGCCAGCCGGTTTCGGTCTGCCACCAGTGGTCGACGACCGGCGTGCCGAGAATGTCGTGCGCCCAGTGGTAGGTCTCCGGGTCGAGCCGCTCGCCCGCCAGGAACAGGGTGCGGAACCGGGACAGGTCGTACTTTTTGAGCTCGTCCGCGTCCGGATCCACCTTCTTCACCGCGCGCAACGCCGTCGGCGCGGTGAAGAGCGCTTGCACGCCGTGCTCGGAAATGACGCGCCAGAACGCGCCAGCGTCAGGAGTTCCTACGGGTTTTCCCTCGTACAGCACCGTTGTCGCGCCCACCAGCAGCGGTGCGTAGACGATGTACGAATGTCCGACGACCCAGCCGACGTCGGAAGCCGTCCACCACACATCCCCGGCATGGACGTCGTAGAGCGCGCCCATCGACCACGCCAGCGCGACCGCGTGCCCGCCCGCGTCGCGCACGACGCCCTTCGGCCGTCCGGTGGTGCCGGACGTGTAGAGGATGTACAGCGGGTCGGTCGCCTTCACCGGAACCGGATCCACCGGGTCGGCATCGGCGACAAGCTCGGTCCAGTCGAGGTCAGTGCCGGACAGCTCCGCGCGCGCCTGCTCTCGCTGGAACACCACGACATGGTCCGGCTGGTGCTCGGTGGTTTCGAGAGCCGCGTCGATGATCGGCTTGTACTCGACGACCCGGGTCGGCTCGATCCCGCACGACGCGGCGAGGATCAGCTTCGGCTTCGCGTCCTCGATCCGCGCGGCCAGCTCCTTCGGCGCGAAACCGCCGAACACCACGGAGTGCACCGCGCCGATCCGCGCGCAGGCGAGCATCGCGATGACGGCCTGCGGAATCATCGGCAGGTAAAGGATCACGCGATCGCCGCGGGTCACCCCGAGCGACGCGAGCGCGCCGGCGAAGATCGCGACCTCGTCCCGCAGTTCGGCGTAGGTGTAGCGGCGTTTGCGTCCGCTGACCGGCGAATCCCAGATCAGCGCGTCCTGCGCGCCGCGGCCGCCGTCGGCGTGCCGGTCGAGTGCGTTGTAGGAGGTGTTCAGCTCGCCGTCGGGATACCAGCGGTAGAACGGCGCGGCGGACGAATCGAGCGCGCGGGTGGGCCGCTGCGTCCAGTCGATCGCCCGGGCGGCTTCGAGCCAGAACTGCTCCGGCTCGTCCAGACTGCGCCGATACGTCTCGGTGTACGCGCCCACGAGGTCTCCTTTGACTTCCGACGGCCGAATCTGCCCTCATGATGGCCTTTCCCCCGGCGGGTCGCAGGTCAGCCCGGTCCGGGGAGATCGATGCAGTGGATCACGTTCCCCGCTCGACCCGGCAACCCCGCGGAGGCCGTGTGCGTCCTAAGCTGGACCGTGGGGAACGGCCGCGCAGCGGCATGAAGACAACACTGACAGTGAGGGGAACCAGCCGGTGAGCGGAATCGCGAGCGCGCTGCTCTCGCTCGCGCACACCTTGTTCGGCCCGGACTTCTGCCCGGGCGACTGGGTGTGGGCGACGACCACAGCGGGTGCGCTCGTCGCGCTCTTCCCGGCGGCCGGTGCGCTGATCGTGGCGATCGTCCGCAAGGGGACCGGCAACCGGTACGACGCGACCACGCTCACCGTGTTCGGGCTCATCGGCGTGGTCAGCGTGCTGGTGCTGCCGTGGCTGATCTCCTCGGGCATCTCGGAAACGTTCCGCGCGGCCAACGCGGGCCAGTCGACCGGACTGTCCGGGGCGGCCTCGCTCAGCAAGGACTACTGCTCGTTCGTCGGCACGCAGAAGGCTTACCTCGGCGGCGGGTCGAACGTCTTCGAGACGCTCTTCTACCCGCGCGGCCTCAAGCTCTCCTACGCGCTGTACCTGCTCGCGTTCACCGCGCTGCCGGTCGGCTCGCTGCTGTTCGTGATGCTGCAGGCGCGCACCGCTTTCCGGCGCGGGCCGAAGTGGCCGTCGCGGTTCTTCTGGATTCCGTTCGTGGTCATGGCGGTCGCGTCGGCGGGCATGTCGGCCAACACCGCGGTGCACTTCTGGCTCGGGTTCCTGCCGTTCAGCGTCCTGGGGCTGATCCCGGTCGCACTGGTCGGGCCGCCGCCGTGGTCGGTGATCAACCGGCCGGAGCCGCGCCGCGACGAACCGCCCGCCGCGCAGCCTCCGCCGCGCCGGGAGCAGCTGCCGCCGCCTCCGCCGCCGCAGAACAAGCCGTACCCGGCCACCGCGCTGGCGTCCGCTCCGGAGCCGCCGCCGGCCGGGGCGCTGGCCGCCGCGCCCGGCATGATTCCGCCGCCGCCCGGCTCGCGCAACGCGGGCAGCAGCCGGTACCGGCGCGTCCGCCAGCTCGGGACCGGCGGGTTCGGCACGGTCTGGGAAGCCGTCGACACGCAGCTCAACCGCACTGTCGCGCTGAAGATCGCGCACGCGCCCGACCGCGACACCGAGGAGCGCATGCAGCGCGAGGCGCGTGCGCTGGCCGTGGTGAACCACCCCAACTGCGTCCGCGTGTACGACCTGGCCGAGGAACCGGACGGGCTCGCGCTCGTCATGGAGTACCTGCAGGGCCGCCCGCTCGCCGAGGTGGTCGACGGACAGGGCCCGATCGACGACGTCGCCGCCGGACGGCTGTGGTCGACGATGGCCGGCGCGCTGGTCGCGGCGCACGAGCGGGGCGTGCTGCACCGCGACGTGAAGCCGTCCAACGTCATCCTCGACCCGGCGGGCATCGCGCACCTCATCGACTTCGGCATCGCCCGCAGCCAGGGCGATTCCAAGATGACCGCCACCGGGATGATGATCGGCACGCCCGACTTCGTCGCGCCGGAACAGGCGATGGGCTCCCCGGCGAGCCCGGCGTCGGACGCCTGGCAGCTCGCCGCCACGGTCAGCTACGCGCTGACCGGCCAGCCGCCGCGCGGCACCCGCGAGACGCCGATGGCCGCGCTGATGGCCGCGGCGCGCGCCGATCCGGTCACGCACATGCCGCAGCGTTCGGTGCACGCACGGATCCTGGCCGCGTCGCTGGATCCGGAACCGCGCCGTCGCCCGACGCTGAACTCGGTGCGCCGCGAGGTCGACGGCTGGCTGAGCCGGCAGGGCAAGGCGCTGGACGGGCCGGTCACGCAGATCGTTCCGCGCCGCTCACCGCGCTGAGCCTCGTGAGTGTTGATCACGGTTCTAACCGCGATTAGCACTCACGACGCCTTCACCGCCGCGAACTCCAGCCGCTTCCTCTCGACCCCCACGCGCACCTGCTCGAACCCGGCCGCCCTCAGCCGGGCGGGCAGGGTGTCCGCGTCGAGGACGTTCATCGTGTCCCCGATGTGCAGCAGCCGGAATCCGAGGCTGAGCTGGCTGTCCACGCCGCAGTAAGTGCCGCTCGGGCGCAACACCCGGAACGCCTCCGCGAAGATCCGGTCCTGCAGCGCGTCGGTCGGCACGTGGTGCAGCATCGTGAAGCAGACGACTCCGGAAAACCGGTCGTCCGCGAACGGCATTTCCGCACCGTTGCCCTCGACGACGTCGACCCGGTCGCCGTATTTCTCCCGCAGCAGCCGGGTCGACGCCGGATCGATTTCCAGCGCGGTCAGCCGCGGCAGAGCGTCGACCAGCACCCGGGTGGTGGCCCCGAAACCCGGTCCGATTTCCAGCACGTCGTCGCCCAGTTCGAAACGGGCGAGCCAGTCCGGCAGCACGCCGGCCACCGCGGCGGCCCACTTCTCCGAGCTGCAGAGCTTGCGGTGCATCAGGTTCATCGGCATGGTCCCGACGCTAGGGACGAGCCATGCTGACCGGAAGGCGATAGGCTGTCACGTCATGTCGCAGTACGGTCAAACCGGCGCGATGCTGCTCGGCGACCTCCCGATCGCGGCCGGCGCCTGGTTCCCCTGGCACGACCATCCGGCGCACCAGCTCGTCTGGGCCGCGCGCGGGGTCGCCGCGGTGATGGTCGGCGACGCGCAATGGGTGCTGCCGTCCACGCGCGCGCTCTGGATCCCGGTCGGCGTCTGGCATCGCACGGGCGCGGTCGGGAACGCCGAGCTGCGCGGAATCTACGCCGATCCGGAGCAGTGCCCGGTCGACTGGCCGTCCCCGCGGATCGTCATCGTCCGGCCGTTGCTGCGGGAACTGCTGGAGCACCTGTCCGCGGACGGCATCAGCGACGACGCCCGCCGCCGCGCCGAAGCGGTCGCGTTCGATCTGCTGGAGCCGATGGACGTCGCGCCGATCGTCGTCCCCGCGCCCGCAGACCCACGAGCGCGGGATGTCGCCGACGCGGTGCTCGCCGACCCCGCGGACTCGCGCGGCCTGGCCGAGCTGGGCCGGGAAGTCGGCGCGAGCGAGCGGACGCTGGCCCGCGCGTTCGTCCGAGACTGCCGGATGACGTTCGGCACCTGGCGCACGCAAGCACGGCTGCGCGCGGCATTGCCGTTGCTGGCACAGGGTTTGCCGATGACGACCGTCGCACACCGGGTCGGGTACGCGACAGCCAGCGCTTTCGTAGCCGCCTTCCGCCGGGCGGTCGGGGTGCCGCCGGGCGCTTACTTCAGCGCCACGAAGGCAGCCACATTTCCGCCTGCCAATGGTCGTTCGTGATCGGGATTCCGTTGAGAATCGGCCACAGCCAGGCGAAGTTCGCCACCACCAGCCCGACATAAAGCGACACGACGAGCAGACCGGTGCCTCTGCGTTCGAACCCGCGTTTGGCGCTGCCGAGAATCTGCCCGAGCGCCAGCACCAGCCCGAGCACCAGGAACGGGGCCATCGGCGTGGCGTAGAAGAAGTACATCTGCCGGTCGATGTTGGTGAACCAGGGCAGGTAGCCGGCGAAGTAGCCGGTGAGCACGGCGGCGTAGCGCCAGTCCGCGCGGAAGAACCAGCGCCATAGGCCCCAGCCCAGCACCGGGACGGCCAGCCACCACATCGCGGGCGTGCCGATCAGCATCGTCGCGCCGAGGCAGCGCGATTCGCCGCAGCCGGTGACATTGCCGTCGTAGTAGTAGAGCATCGGCCGCAGGCCCATCGGCCACGTCCACGGCTTCGACTCCCAGGGATGCGGATTGTCCTTGGGCGTCACCAGGGTTTCGTGGAAATGCAGCACGTTGGCGGTGTAGCTGCCGAGCGAGCGCAGCGCGGGCGGGATCCAGCCGAACATGCCCGGGTCGAGGTTCTTGATCTCGGTGTAGTGCCGGTCGGTCGCGGTTTCGCTGGCGAACCACGCCCAGTACGCCGCCAGGTACATCAGCACCGGCACGACGAGGATCGCCCACAGCGCGGGCGCGACATCGCGCCGGATCGTGCCGACCCACGGCCGCCGCACGCCCGCCGCGCGCCGGGCGGCGACGTCGAAGAACACGGTGAGCAGGCCGAACGCCGCGATGTAGTAGAGCGCGGACCATTTGACGCCGAACGTCAGGCCGATCATCAGCCCGGCCGCGAACCGCCACCAGCGGAAGCCGAGCTTCGGACCCCACTGGGATTCGCCGATCCAGCCCTCGCGCACCGCGACCGCCAGCCGTTGCCGCACCTGGTCGCGGTCGCAGAGCACGCAGCCGAACGCGGCGAGCACGAAGAACGCGATGAAGATGTCGAGCATCCCCATCCGCGACTGCAGGTGCAGCACGCCGTCGCAGATCACCAGCACGCCCGCGATGCCGCCGAGCAGCGTCGAACGGGTCAGCCGGCGCGCGATGCGCACGGTGAGCAGCACGATCAGCGTGCCGGCCACCGCCGACATGAACCGCCAGCCCCAGCCGTTGTAGCCGAAGAGCCACTCGCCGAACGCGATGAAGTCCTTGGCCAGCGGCGGGTGCACGATCAGCTCGTACCCGGCGTTGTCCTCGTACCCGCCGTTGCGCAGCATCTGCGCGGCCTGGGGCACGTAGTGCTTCTCATCGAAGACAGGGCTGTTGTGGTCAGTGGGAAGGCCCAGATTCTGCAGCCGGACGACGCCGCCGATCACGGTCAGGACGAACGTGACGATCCAGCCGCGCAGCCGGTCGGCGGGCATGGCCCGGCCGAGCAGGGTGGCTTCGCGGTCGGTCGGAGGACGGCGCGCGTCGACCGGGTCCGGCCGCACGCTCTCGTCGTCGGCACGGGTCAGCAGCGCGGTCACGGGGCCCGATAGTACGGCCTGATCCACCGGTGGCGTCTGGTTAGGCTGACTGCCATGACTTCTGCGTCCGGACGGCTCGTGCTCGCCGCCACCCCGCTGGGCGATCCCGGCGACGCGTCCGCCCGGCTGATCGAGGCGCTGGGCTCGGCGGACGTGATCGCCGCCGAGGACACTCGACGCCTGCGCGGCCTCGCTTCCGCGCTCGGCGTGTCGCCTTCCGGCCGGGTGGTCAGCTTCTACGAGGACGTCGAGACTGCCCGGCTGCCGAAGCTGCTGGAGGCACTGCACGGCGGCGAGACGGTGCTGGTGGTGACCGACGCCGGGATGCCGAGCGTGTCCGATCCCGGCTTCCGCCTCGTGGCCGCTTGTGTCGAGGAGGATCTGCCGATCACTTGCCTTCCCGGCCCGTCGGCGGTGACGACGGCGCTCGCGTTGTCCGGGTTGCCCTGCGACCGGTTCTGCTTCGAGGGCTTCGCCCCGCGCAAGCCTGGCGAGCGATCGAAGTGGTTCGCGGAGCTGGTGAGCGAGCGCCGGACTGTCGTGTTCTTCGAATCGCCGCACCGGATCGCGTCCCTGCTTTCCGACGCCGCCGCCGCGCTGGGCGGTTCTCGGCGTGCCGCAGTGTGCCGGGAGCTGACGAAGACGTACGAAGAGGTCAAACGCGGCACCCTCGCGGAACTTGCCGAGTGGGCAGCGGACGGGGTGCGCGGCGAGATCTCGGTGGTGCTGGAGGGGGCGGCTCCTCGGCAGGCGTCGGTGGCGGATCTGGTGCCGGAGGTGGCGGAACGGGTCGCTTCGGGGGAACGACTGAAGACCGTCGCGGCTGAGGTAGCGGGTGCGGCCGGGGTGTCTACAAAGGAGCTTTACGCGGCGGTGCTCGCGGCGCGGAAGTGAGTTAGTACCGGCGGGCGTTGTCTTCGGCTAGGAACTGCAGCCACTTCGGGTCGCTAGGTGCGGTTTTGGTGATCGTGGCCAGTTCCTCCGGCCGCCAAGTGCGGATGCCGTCGGTGTGCACGACGTGTTCTTCCGTCAGGCCCTCATCGGGAATCTCCTTGGTACTGGAGAGGAACTCCGTGACGGTGGCCGGATCCGCGACGGTGCGGGGAGAAGGAACGGGCACCAGTGCGAGTTCGCCATCTCCGGCGACCACGAGGTCGCCGTTCGACGTCGCGGCCAGCGCGGTCACTGCCGAGCGGAGCAGTTTGTGCTTCTTGGTTCGGTCGCGCTCGACGTCAACCTCCAGCAAGGTGCCGGACGGCGTCCCGATCCACAGCGCGCCGGGCCGTGCACCGAAGGCGATGGTGAGCCAGGACGAGATGGAATACTTTTTGAGCGAGGTCTTCAGGATTCGGCGCAGCGAAGGGAACTCGAACACCAGGACCTGATGTTCGTAGGTGTTGCCGCGAATCGCCAGGTACCGCCCGTCGGAGCTGAAGACCGGAAGCCCCCAGCAGTTGGATTCCAGAATCAGGGCCCGGTCGAGGAACCGCAGCTTCTCGCCTGGACGGGAGAAGAGCACAAAGCTCGCGCCCTGATCGCTCTGCAGCGTGGCGACCAGCCCGCCCGCCGGATGCGGGGCGATCCCGGTGTCCCACACCCGGGCGGACGAGGTGGCCCCGGTCTTGAGGTCGATGACGTCCGAACGGTCGTAGATTTCGGGCGGGGTCGGCGACGTCCACAGCGACTGGCCGTCCGGACTGAAGGCCACGTGGTGGGACACAGCGATATCCAGCGCGGAGGTGCCGGTCCGGGTCCAGCGCACCGTTTCCCCGCCGGAGGACACGACCAGTTCCGGCCGCTCCGGGTGCCAGGCGACGACAGGCCAGTGGTCGAACTTCCCGTACTCCGGGGAATCCGCGCCCACCGCGCCGATTTCGCGAAGCACTCGCTCGGCGTAGTAGAGATGCACCGCGGGCCGGTCCTGATCGATCCCGGCGACGAGCGGCAGTTTCGGATGGCACACCAGCTTGCCGATCGAAGCGGCGGGGATCCGGGCGATGGCCTGGATGGCAGTCACTAAGAGATTTTACCGACTGCGCAACAGCATTTTCGCTGCTACCAAAGCCTTTTCCGCATCCGGCTCCTCGCCGGTGATCGCATCGGTGTAGATGAACGACTCGCCGACCCGCACGAGCAGATACGCCAGATCCGCCACCGGCAACGGCGTCTCCAGCCGCCCCGCCGCGACCTCGTCCGACAGCAACGCCTGGACCTTCTCGATGGTCCGCGATTGCACCAGACTCGCCTTGGTCGTCAGCAACCGCAGCGCACGCTCCGGCTCCCGGCGCAAAAACGCACGGAACGGCGAGGACGCGTTGACCGTCCGCACGAACGCCCCGATCGCCTCCGCGACGCCGTCCCCGCCGCGGCCCGCATAACTCACGTTATCCAGCACCGCGGACGTCTCCGCCCACAGGATTTCGCTCAGCAGGTGATCGCGGCTGCCGACCCAGCGGTGCAGGGTCGCGCGGCTGACGCCGAGGTCGCCTGCCAGGTCGCGCATGTCGACACGGTCCCCGGCGAGGAACCGGGCGCGGGCGAGGCGGAAGGCCGCGACGGCGTCGGGTCGCGAGGTGCGGGTGGACAGTGGCGTGTCGATGGGTGAGACGTTAGCAGAGAGTGTCCCATGGATGAGACATGTGGCAGAATGTCTCACGACGAGAGGAGCCGCGAAGATGCGTGCTGTGCAGGTGACCGAATTCGGCGGTCCCGAGGTGCTGAAGCCGGTCGAGCTGCCCGATCCGGTGGCCGGGCCGGGGCAAGTGCTGATCGAGGTCGACCGTGTCGGGCTGAACTATGCGGACACGCACCAGGCGGAAAACTCGTATCTCGCCCCGAGCAAGCTGCCGCTCGTGCCCGGCGGCGAGGTCGTCGGTCGTACGGCGGACGGCAAGCGGGTGGTCGCGCTGCTCAACGACGGCGGCGGTTACGCCGAGCGCGTCGTGGCCGACGAGGCCATGACCTTCCCGGTTCCGGACGGCGTCGACGACCTCAACGCACTGTCGATGCTGGTCCAGGGCGCGACCGCGTGGATCATGCTGCGCAAGAACGCTCATCTCGAACCCGGCGAGTCCGTCGTCGTGCACGCCGCGGCGGGCGGCGTCGGGTCGATCGCGGTGCAGCTGGCGAACGCGTGGGGCGCGGGCCGCGTCATCGCGACCGCGAGCAGCGAGGAAAAGCGCGCGCTGGCGATCGAACTCGGCGCGGACGTCGCGGTCGATTCCCGCGCGGAGAACATGACCGAAGTCCTCCGGGAAGCCAACGGCGGCAAGCGAGTCGACGTCGTCCTCGACATGGTCGGCGGCACCACCACCGACCAGAGCATCGTCGCGTTGGCCCCGTTCGGCCGTCTGGTCTTCTACGGGATGGCCGGCCGCCGCTCGCCGAAGCCGATCGAATTGCGCAACCTGCTCGGCCACAGCACGACCGTGGCCGGGATGTGGCTGCCGCACGTGTTCCGCTTGCCGGGCAACGTTTTCGGCACCGCGCTCAGCGACCTGTTCACGATGGTGCTGGACGGAAAACTCCGCGCGATCGCGGGCGGCGAGTACGCGCTGGAGGACGCCCGGAAGGCGCACGAGGCACTGCGTTCCCGTGGCACGACGGGGAAGCTGCTGCTCGACCCGCGTAGGTAAGGCTCGTGAGTGCTGATCACGGTTCTAACCGCGATCGGCACTCACGAGGCCTGGCCAGCAGATCCTCCAACGGCGCCGCTTTGTGCAGGCATTCCTGCCATTCCGCGGCGCTGTCCGAGTCGGCCGTGATCCCGCCGCCGACGCCGAGCGCGATCCGGTCCCCGGCGATCTCGAACGTCCGGATCGCCACGTTCAGCTCCAGCCCCGCCAGCGGCGACACCAACCCGACCGCGCCGGTGTACACGCCGCGCGCGGCCGGTTCCAGTTCGGCGATCAGGTCCAGTGCTCGGATCTTCGGCGCACCGGTGACCGAGCCGGGCGGGAACGTCGCGGCCAGCAGCCCGGAGTCGGTCACCCCGTCCGCCAGCACACCCTCCACAGTGGACGCCAGATGCCACACCCCCGGCGCGGGATGCACCGCGAGCAGCTCCGGCACCACGACGCTGCCGACCTCGCACACCCGGCCGAGATCGTTGCGCACCAGGTCGGTGATCATCACGTTCTCCGCGACGTCCTTCGCCGACTGCCGCAGCAGGAGCGCGTTGCCGTCGTCCGCCGGACCGCGCCGGGGCAGCGTCCCCTTGATCGGCGACGACCGCACGCGACGGCCGTGCCGGGCCAAAAACAGTTCCGGCGACAGCGAAACCACCGAACCCCATTCACCGGCGACGTAAGCCGCCCGCCGCGGAGCCAGCCGCCGCACCCCCTCGGCGAACAACGCGGCCGGTGAACCCTCGAACGTCCCGGTGAACCGCGAGCAGACGTTCGCCTGGAACAGTTCGCCCGCCTCGATCTCGTGCACGCACGCCTTCACCGCCTGCTCGTGCCCGGACGGCCGTCGCAAAGCACTAGCCGACCATGACAGCCCCGCGGATCCAGCCAAAGCCCGCTCCACCACCGCGAGCTGCCCGTCTGCGTCACCGTCAAGGGACTCGAACCAGCACTCGCCAGCCGCGTCCCAGTGCAGCACGTGATCCGCCCAACCCCAGGCCGACGCCGGAACCCCGGTCGAACGTCCAGATGGGTCCGCCTGGTCATAGGCCAGAAAACCGAACCACCCGCCGCCGATGCGCCCCGAAGGACCCGAAACGGGAGAAACCGAAGGGAACGACCGCGGAGTCACCGCCAGGAACGGTGCCACCACTGCCCGCGACCCGAACCAGTCCCCGCAGACCGCGGCCGGTTCGGGCAGGCCGTGCGCCCGGGCGTACGCGGACAGCAGAACGAGCACCCGCGAAGGTGACAGGTCGGTCCGCAGCCGCTGGAAACGCATCGCGCCATTGTGCCGGAAACCGGCGGTGACCAGCGGAAAAGGTGATCAGAGCAGCACATCGGACAGCGCGAACGGATACACCACCGCGTCCTGCGCCACCGGGCCGTCGACGCCGGGCACGTCCGGCGCGAAGGCGTGCTGGTGCAGCCCGAGCCGCGAGTGGAACCAGCCGGGCCGTCCGGGAATGCCGTTGTGCCGCACGAGCCACAGCACGACCTCGGAATCAGCCCAGCGGTCCGGGTGCAGGCGGTGTGCCCAGCAGTCGTGTCCGGCGTACACGAGCACCCGGCGGATCTTCGCGGCGTGCCGCACGTGCTTGATCCACGCCTTCACGAACCGGTCGTCGACGCTTTGCGCGTCCACCTCGAGCGCCGGGGCGAGCGAACCGGGCGCGAACGCTCCGAGCTTGCTCGCCGTCCGGACGAAATGGTCGGCCTGGTCGTGCACCGCGCCAGGCCGCGCGTAGTGCCGGGCGCCGGTATGGATGCCCGCGTGCTGGGCCGCGGCCAGCATCCGCTCCGCGCCCGGATCGCTCCAGTTGACGTTCTCGCTGATCGTCACCGAAGCGAATCGCACGTCGGCGCCGCGCACCGCCGCCCAATCGAGCACTTGCTCGCGATGAGTGAGCGTGAGTCCGCGCCCACTCTCCGGTTCCGCCACCACGCACCCCTGACAAGCCCCACGACGGGTGAAAGGCCACCCTACGTCCGGAATTCCGGAGCGGGGTGACCTTTCCCGGCGTGTCGATAGGCTTTGATCAGGCGTTTTCCCGTTGGAACGTGCGCGTTCCCCACCACACCGCCAAGACGGCCATGACCAGCACGACCACGCCCCCGGTGAAGAGCGCGTCCATCGAGAAGTCGCCGCGGAAGCTGTTGCGCTCCACGTCGACCACGTGCCGGAACGGGTTGATCTGCGAGATCGTGTACAGCCACTTCGGCGCCAGCCCGGACGTGATCGGGATGAGGATCCCGGACAGCAGCAGCAACGGCATGAGCACCGCGTTGAGCAGCGCCGGGAACGCCTCCTCGCTCTTGAGCGTGAGCGCCAGCGCGTAGGAGCACGACGCCAGCGTGAGCGCGAGCAGGAACACGATCGCCAGACTCAGCAGCACGCCGCCGAACGGCGCGTTCAGGTCGAACACCAGGTAGGCGAGCAGGATGATCAGCACCGCCTGCACGGCCGCCTGCAACGCGTTCGCCAGCACCTTCCCGAGCAGCAGCGCGGCCCGGTGCACTGGGGTGACACGCAGCCGCTCGACCACGCCGGACCGGAATTCGGCCAGCAGCCCGAAGCCCACGAACGAACTGCCGAACAGCGCCAGCTGCGCGATCAGCGCGGGCGTGAGCACCATCCAGCCGTCGACCTCGGACATCCCCTGCGCGCCGAGCGATTTCACCAGCAGCGGGCCGAAGAAGAACAGGTACAGCAGCGGCTGGGCGAGCCCGATCAGCAGCCACGCCGGATTCCGCAGCGCGCCCGCCATGTCGCGGCGGAAGATCAGCCAGGTGTCACGCAGCATCGGACGCCTCCGGTTCCGTCGCCGCGGGCTGCTCCGCTTCGCGCAGCGACCGGCCGGTGAGAGTAAGGAATACGTCGTCCAAGGTCGGCCGCGTGACCTGCATGGCGGTCGTCGCGATTTCCTTGGCGTCGAGCGCGCGCAGCAGCTCCGGCATCGCGGTGTCGCCGCGCGGCACCCGGAACCGGATCGACCCCTCGCGCACGGCGAACTCGTGCGCGCCGGGCAGTTGCCGGGCCAGGTCGGCGGCGGCCGCGGCGGATTCGGGATCCACCTCGATCGCCACGCTGTCGCCGGAGACCTGCGCTTTCAGCGCGTCCGGATGCCCCTCGGCGACGATCCGGCCGTCGTCGATCACGATCAGCCGGTCAGCCAGCGCGTCCGCCTCGTCGAGATAGTGCGTCGTCAGGAAGATCGTCACGCCCTGTTCGGTGCGCAGCCGCCGGATGTGCTCCCACAGGTTCGCCCGGCTCTGCGGGTCGAGCCCGGTGGACGGCTCGTCGAGAAAGACCAGCCCCGGCGAATGAATCAGCCCCATCGCGATGTCGAGCCTGCGCCGCTGACCCCCGGACAGCGTTTTCGTGGCCCGCTGTTCGAGCCCGGCCAGGTCGAGCTGCTCGGTGAGCACTTTGCCGCGCGCGATCGCGTCGGCCTTGCTCATCCGGTACAGCCTGCCCTGCAGCTCAAGCTCTTCGCCGACGCGCGATTCGGGCGCGGTCCCGCCGCCCTGTGCGACGTACCCGATGTTGCGGCGCACCCCCGCCGCGTCGGTGAGCAGGTCGTGCCCACCGACGGTCGCCGTGCCCGCGGTCGGTCTCAACAAGGTGGTGAGCATGCGCAGCGTCGTGGTCTTGCCCGCCCCGTTCGGGCCGAGGAACCCGACCAGCTCGCCCGCCTCGACGTCGAGATCGACCCCCTTCACCGCGTGCACTTCGCCACCGGCTCGGCCCTTGCGGCGAAACCGCCGCTCGAGTCCGCGTGCCGTGATCATGGATTGCCCCTCTCCTCCCAAGAAGATCAGCTAGTCAATCTTGACTAGCTGACGCGCACACTGTGCCCGAGAGAAGCGGCTTAGTCAAATTTGATTACTCAGGAGCCGACGGGGTGAACGGCGAACCGGGGTCGTCGGCCATCACGTACTCGCCCGCCTCGAGCCTGCCGATCAGCCCGCCGAGCCATTCCCGGCTCGCGCTGGCGATCCCGCCCCACAGGCGGAACAGTTCGGTCACGTGCGCAGGTTTGCCCCAGGTGTCGTCCTCGAGGCTCAACCGCGACCGGCGCTCTTCCGCTTCGAAGTGGATCAGGTTCTGCTGGAGCAGGCTGATCGTGTACTTCCGCGGGAGCGCGGGCATCAGGCTCACCGCCGCGCACAGCTCCGCGTTGCTCGCGCTCGGATCGGACAACCCCTTCGCGATGAGGACCTGGAACTCCTGCTCGCCCGCGTGCGAGAGCCGGTAGGCGACCCGGTCCGGACCGCCGTCGCCCGGTTCGACGTCGATCTTCTCCAGCAGGTCCTCGGCGGCCATTTTCTTGAGCGCGTGGTAGATCGAGCCGGGCTGGACGTTCGCCCACTTGTCCGCCGACCACGACAGCAGTTCGCGGCGCACCTGGTAGCCGTGCGCGCGGCCGAACATCCGCACGACCCCGAGCACCAGCAGACGCGTCGCCGACACCGGCTCTCCCTTCCCCGACCACCACGAAACGCGCTGGAGCGCATCCGTAGGCTAAACAGGTATGAGCACCCCTGTGTTGACCGCGGTGGCCTGGCCCTACGCCAACGGCCCCCGCCACATCGGCCACGTGTCCGGATTCGGCGTCCCGTCCGACGTCTTCTCCCGCTACCAGCGAATGGCCGGCAACCGGGTGCTCATGGTGTCCGGGACCGACGAACACGGCACGCCGATCACCGTCCAGGCGGACAAAGAGGGGATGACCCCGCAGCAGACCGCGGACAAGTACACCCGCCAGATCGACGAGGACCTGCGCGGCCTCGGCCTCTCCTACGACCTGTTCACCCGCACCACCACCGGCAACCACGCCGCGGTGACGCAGGAAATCTTCCTCGCGCTCAACCGCAACGGCTACGTCGTCCCGAAGACCACCCGCGGCGCGATCAGCCCGTCCACCGGACGCACGCTGCCCGACCGCTACATCGAGGGCACCTGCCCGATCTGCGGCTACGACGGCGCGCGCGGCGACCAGTGCGACAACTGCGGCAATCAGCTCGACGCGGCCGAGCTGATCAACCCGAAGTCGCGGATCAACGGCGAGACGCCGAAGTTCGTCGAGACCGAGCACTACTTCCTCGACCTGCCGGCGTTCACCCAGACCCTCGGCGACTGGCTGGGCACCAAGAACGACTGGCGCCCGAACGTCCTCAACTTCACCAAGAACCTGATCGACGACATGCGGCCGCGGCCGATCACCCGCGACCTCGACTGGGGCGTCAAGATCCCGCTGGACGGCTGGCGCGACCAGCCGCTCAAGCGGTTCTACGTCTGGTTCGACGCGGTCATCGGCTACTTCTCCGCGAGCGTCGAATGGGCGCGCCGCAACGGCACCCCGGACGCGTGGCAGGAGTGGTGGGCCAACGACGCCGCGCGCGCCTACTACTTCATGGGCAAGGACAACATCACCTTCCACGCCCAGATCTGGCCCGCGCTGCTGCTCGGCCAGAACGGCGACGGCGATCGCGGCGGCGAGCCGGGCAAGTACGGCAAGCTGCACCTGCCGGACGAGATCGTGTCCAGCGAGTTCCTCACCATGAGCGGGTCGAAGTTCTCCACGTCCCGGGGGACCGTCATTTACGTGCACGACTTCCTGCGGGAGTTCGGGCCGGACGCGTTGCGGTACTTCATTTCGGTGGCCGGTCCGGAGACTCAGGACACGGACTTCACGTGGGACGAGTTTGTTCGGCGGACGAACTTCGAGCTGGCTAACGAGTGGGGCAATCTCGTTAACCGGTCGATCTCTATGGCGCACAAGAACAATGGGGCGGTTCCGGCTCCTACTGCGCCTGCTCCGGCGGATGAGGAGTTGAAGGCGCTGTCTCGGCAGGCGTTCGAGACTGCTGGGGGGCATCTTGCGCGGTCGCGGTTCAAGTTGGCCGCGGCTGAGGCGATGCGGGTGGTTACGGCGGCTAACCGGTATCTGTCGGATCAGGAGCCTTGGAAGCTCAAGGAGGATCCGGACCGGCGGGACGCGGTGTTGCACACGGCGTTGCAGGTGGTCAGTGACGCGAATACGTTGCTGACGCCGTTCCTGCCGCATTCGGCGCAGAAGGTGCATGAGGCGCTGGGTGGGACTGGGGTTTGGGCTGCTCAGCCTGAGCTGCAGGAGGTTGAGGATCTTGACCTGCCTGGGCGGGTTAATCCGATCCTCACCGGGGATTACGCCGGGGAGCAGGCTAAGTGGGAGTCTCGGCCGATTGAGGTTGGGCGGCCGTTGGAGAAGCCGACTCCGTTGTTTACGAAGCTGGATCCGAAGTTGGGCGAGACTGGGCCGGAGTGGGCTCCGATCGTGACTGACTGAGGTCTCGGGGGCGGCTCGTCGCCTGGCGGCGACATTGCGCCCGCTTTGGGGGCCACCACCCCGAAGCCCGATTGTGCTGACGGTTCGGGGGTGCTTGTCAATGGGGGTGAGTTGGCGTGTAAAAGACCCCCGAAACGCAGGGGGGCGTTGG